>CAZRYI010000180.1:0-1712 GCA_964604255.1 uncultured Nitrospirota bacterium | reverse complement strand
TGGCACTGCGCACTTCAATTTGGACGACTATCAAGCAGCAAAGCCCTTTTTGGCCGCACTGAAGAAAAAACTTGATGCGGATTTCTTGATCACAAGGTCTCAGCAAACCACTTAAAAATGTGGTCGATCATCTGTTCAAAATCTTCAGACTTCGTAAATTGGTGATCAGCTCCCGCAATCGCAACAAGTTCTGCTTGAGGTGCCGCGCCGGACTTCAGCACCTCAAGCAGCTTCTGGCTTTGGGCAAAAGGGACATCCTCATCGGCATCCCCATGAACGATCAACACAGGGGCTTTAATTGCCAGGGCCTCTTGATAAGTCTCATGCCCAAGTAAATCTTCATAAAAAGCGTAATCCAGGCGCGCTCTGCCTTCCGGTGTTGCAAAAGAAAGCAATCCATCTGCTTGCCAATTTGCCATGCCAGCCTCTCCCAACAAAGCGCGCCAAATTGGCGGGTAATCGGAGACGGGACACTTTAGGGCGACAGTTGTTATTTGTGGATGTTTCGCAGCAGAAAGCAATGCCGTCAAACCACCAAAACTTGAACCCAGCAAGCCAATTTGAGCATAAGTATTATTGTGCATCCAGGAAAGTACTGCGTCGATCTGATCTAAGCAGTGACTGAGCTTCATTTCCTGAAAGGAAGCTTTGTGCGTGCCATGACCATAAAAATCAAAACGGCAAGTGGCAATATCAGCATTCAGCAATTTTTCTGTTAAGAGACGATTTGTCTGACTTTCCCTGCTCGACATGAAACCGTGGCAAAGCACGACCATCCGCCCACAGCCTTTTGTCGGCTCACTCACAATAAACGTAGTCTGCTCTCCCGAACCTGTTTCCAAAACGATTTCTCTTTCCATTTTCTCTTCCTCTTAAGTATTGATCTTATTTTTTAAGTTCCATTATAATGCCGCCTTACCGGAGACCGAATATGCCCTACAAGCCCGTCGCAAACCTTGATGATTTCCCTCCCGGCGCAATAAAGCTTGTCGAGACAGAAAAACTCGAAATTGCCCTCTACAATGTGGCAGGCAGCGTTTACGCCACCTCCAACGTCTGCCCTCACCAAGGTGCCTCTCTTGCCCAAGGAAAACTGGATGGTGAAGAAATTTTGTGCCCCTGGCATCAATGGTGCTTCAACGTCAAAGACGGTGTGTCTCCCATGAACCCCAGATTAAAAGTCAGAACCTACCCAGTGAAACTGGAAGGAAAGCAGGTTTTAATCGATCTGCCGGATTAAGGATTTATTTCTTACCTTTATGGCTTTGCACACCTCTCACCGCATCCTCTAAACTTGTTTTGATGTCCCAAGCTATGCCAGCAATTCAAAAAATTCAAGCCTGGAAGCCCGTTTATCAAAGGTCAATAAACGCTCACAGCCAGAAAAAACGGCAGAATGCGCGATGAGTAGGTCAGAGAGATCGAGTTTTGTTTTCTGAGCAGAAGAGATAAAACCCTGAATTGCGGGCTGTGCCTCGAAAGCCAATATCGGCATTTGTCCCAGATCCTTCATAGAAGCCAGTATCTCTTGTCTGGAAATTTCATAAACCGACTCCAAAACCCACACTAACTCCAAAACAACAAACAAAGGGACGAATAAGGTTCCCTTCTTCGCCTCCACATCTTGGAATAACTTGTAGACACGCTGGGCTTGCTTTGCATCATCTTTTATCAGGAATCGAACAAGGATATTGGTGTCCAAGGCAGTCATT
>CAZRYI010000179.1:0-4893 GCA_964604255.1 uncultured Nitrospirota bacterium | reverse complement strand
CATCGCCTGATAATACTGTTGGCCTTCTGGAGACTTGAAAGGTGCTGAAACAAGTTTCGGATCGGAGATTTCCAGGCCATATTTTTTCTGTATTTTTTCAAAGAGTTCAAGATAGTCACTCGCGACCTGATGTCCCAGACCACGGGATCCGCAATGTAACATGATGACAACTTGATCGGGGAAAAGCCCAAACCGTGCCGCCATTTTTTCGTCAAAAATTTTGGAAACAAGTTGGATCTCCAGGTAATGATTGCCTGAACCCAGACTTCCGAGCTGGTGCATTCCCCGTGTCATTGCACGCTCACTCACTGCCTCAGGATTTGCTCCGGCGATCTTCCCTTCGTCTTCGATCAGTTCAAAATCGTGGGGCCAGCCATAGCGTTTATCCACACACCATTGCGCGCCATCGACCATTACTTCTTCGAGGTCGGCTGAGGTCAGGGAGACCGAACCTTTGTCTCCTGTCCCTGAGGGAATCGCCTCAAATAGCGCTGTAACAAGGGTATTCAACTGTGGTTTTATCTCGTTTAAACTGAGGTTTGTCCGAATCAGGCGAACGCCGCAATTGATGTCAAAGCCAATGCCTCCGGGAGAAATGACCCCTTCTTCAAGTGAAAATGCCGCAACACCACCAATTGGAAAGCCGTAACCTAGGTGGCCATCCGGCATACAGAGCGCGTGTTTCAGGATGCCGGGAAGTGAAGCGACATTGCATAGCTGCTCAAGGACGGGCTGCGTAAAACCGGGCAGGAGTTTTTCGCTTGCATAGATGCGTGCGGGCACGCGCATCCCCTTTTTTTCAGAGCTGGGAATTTCCCAAAGATGTTCATTGATTTGATTGAGTTTGAGCAAGCCTGATTTTCCCTGCGTCACACTGCTTTTATTTCCAAATCGCCTGTCCCAAGCTGTGTCCAAGCCAAACGGCTGCGAGGCCGAAGACAAGCTGCACTCCGATATTCATCAGGGAAAGGGCGGTTTGTCCGTTGCGTAGCAAGTACATTGTTTCGTTGCCGAATGTCGAAAAGGTTGTGAACGCACCTAGTATACCAATAAAAATAAAATAGCGGATTTCGGGACTCAGAATATTGCGACTCTCGCCCAGTTGAGAGAGCAAGCCGATGGCGAAGCATCCGAGCACATTGACGATCAGTGTGCCGTAGGGAAATAGGGTATTGCCCATCCCTTTTTGAATTGATCCACTCAGCAAATACCGAAAAATTGCGCCGAGGAATCCACCCATACCCACAAGGATTATTTTATGCATGATTTGAATGCGAGATCTGCGAGAGAGATCGCATTTACACGAGACGTTCTGCGATGATCTGTGCGACCCATCGGGCACTTTGAGGATCTTTTTCAGGGTCTGGAAAGATGGGGCCCTCGTAATAATAGAGGACGCGGAAGTCGAGAAAGTTTTTGAGTAGTTCGTTGCGGTTCCAGCAAAACGCGCTGCGAGAAGGTTTTCCATAGCGCTTGTGCTGGTCAATCAGAAAGGTTTCGTAAACCATCATGCCACCAATTTGTAAGGCTGTTTTGATTTGAGGGATGATCTTGCGATCAAGATAATAAAAACAGGTTGCCAGCGCATACTCATTCCTGGAAAAGGGGATATGGGTTTCAAGGTCACAACATCGTGCTGTAAAAGAAAGTTTTAGGGATGCCGCCTTTTCATTGCAAAAATGCACTGCCGCTTCATCACGGTCGAAACCCTCTACACAATAGCCTTGAGCGGCAAGGTAGAAGGCATTTCGACCGTAGCCTGCGGCAATATCAAGTGCTTTCCCTTTTGGGAAACGGGAAAGGTGTTTTATTAAAAGGGGGGCTGCTTCCTGTGTAAGGTGTTCCAGGGGTTTTACCTTCAGTCCAAGTTCATTGATGTTTTGAAGTCTTCAGTTCTGCCGTCAGGGTGATCTGTTTTCCAGCCCGAATCACCACAATTTCCACCTTGTCTCCCGGCTTTTTTTCCTGAACTGCGTAGGTAAGGTCAAAGGGTTCATTCATGGTCTTTCCGTCAAATGAAACGACAATATCTCCGTCTTCCAGTCCTGCTGCCTCCGCCGCCGTGTTTGGAAAAACCCTCATAATGCGAATACCGGCTTGAAATGGCTCAATTTGGACACCCAGGCGAACCTTTTTTTGCTTAAGAGGTTGGTAACCCACTCCCCAAACAAAATCCGCAAGTGGCAAAGGCAGATTCGGAGCGACCACATTTTTCATTTTCATTTCTTCTGGAAAATCTTTGGAATAGGGCATGACAACCTGATAAGGCACTGGAAGACGTCGGAAAACCCGGCGGGGAATACCATAACCATAAGCCACATGGAATCCTCCGGCCAGAATGACCATTTTTTTGTCAGCCCCCTCAGGCGAGTTGAGATAATTAACCGTGCGATCCGCCATGGTCTCGTCCCAGAGCAGCATCATTTCATTAAACCCTTTAAAGCGATTAGAGGCGGGCCCGTGCCCTTTGAAAACAGCCTCAAGCGCTTCACGGTGGTAGGGATCGTTTCGGTCAATTTCAGGCAGTCGTCGCTGATCATTTTCTGAGAGCTTGTCGAAGCCCTTCATGCGAACCTTAACCTCCATCTCCTGGGAAGGTTTCAGGGCGATTAGGGGGATGCTGTTCTCTTTGATAAAGTCGAGCAGATCCTTGTAATAGGCAATATCACTGCCCCAGTCTTCATACCAACGTTTGATAAAGGCTTTTTGATCCAGTTTTCCCGCAATCCAGTCATCCAACAAGGGTTGAGACGGACTGCGAAACATCTCCATGCCAACGGCAATTTTTCCCGGAAAGCGTTCAAAGAGTCCTTTAATCACTTCCAGTTGGACTCGATGATCCTCCAGGCTGTCGTGCGCTTCCCCAACATAAATTATGCGAGCGGGCGCAAGATGTGCCATGAAGTCTGCCTGAGAAACCTTCAATCCGGTACGGAGATGGATGATCTGTTCCGGTTCAATGTCGTCGATTCGTTGATAGGGCGATTCCGGGGAAAAAAGGCTTGTTTTTTCCGCATCCGGGACTTTGCCAGCGACTTTATCAGGCACTTCATCTGCGACGGCACTTGCGCCGTGTAGGGTTGTTTGGTGAGGTGAAGCTGAAAGTGTCTTTGCCTGCGGTGAGGCACAGCCGAGGGATGAAAGGAAAAAAAGAAGACTTGCGCAGATTGTTAAGGATTTAAGCATCATTTCACTCTATCGTGAGGGCCTAAAGGCTGTCAATTTGAAGTCGTTTGGGTTTTCAGTTTTTCTTTCGCTTTTGCAATTTCCTGTAAAAGACCTTCACCGTAACGGAGAATCTGCCAGGCTCTGATCAGAGGAATCGCCTTCAAATCATCAATACTACGGGCATTTTGTCGGACGACTTCTGTGAGCACATTTGCGGTGAGGATCATCGCCGGTTCAAGCCCCTCAGCCTCGGCCAGGGCATTTCGCCAGTGTTTTAAAGATTTTAAAATCTTTTCAAGATCAGCTGTCATGGGTGGCCCGACGCGTTTTTCCTTTTCTGCCAGAGACACTTTGCTGCTTAAACCCAAGGCAATGGCCTCAAGCCAAATCGGAAGATATTTTGTAATTGCGCGGTTTTGTTTCGGAAAAAGTGTGCGCATGGCCTCTTCGTCCTTTGGACAGGCTTCGGCCATTTCAATGAGAATTGCACCGGAGATCACTTTAAAAGTCGGCGTATTTCTTTCCCTTGCCAATTGATCTCGCGCAGTAAAAAGTGCCCTCAAAATTTTTTGGGCCTCGGTCGAAAGCAGACGGGCTCCTTTAATACGGATGTAACTATTCGGGTCAAAACCTTTACCATTCCAGGTTATTTCTTGCAATAAGGCGCATTCCTCCTTTATCTGATCGGAGCGCCCTTTTTCCTGAACGGCTTGATTTAAAATCTGGTAAAGACGGTCAAGATAAACCGTGTCGAGAGAGGCATAGTCGAGGTGCGCTTTTGTCAGAGGACGCAAACCCCAATCGGCCTTCTGATATTTTTTTGCCAATGTCACTTGAAAATATTGTTGAATGAGACCTTGCAAAGAAAAATGTTTGATCCCGACGGCCCGTGCGGCCA
Source organism: uncultured Nitrospirota bacterium (assembly GCA_964604255.1). GTDB lineage: Bacteria > Nitrospirota > Nitrospiria > SBBL01 > JAADHI01 > JAJDBU01. The sequence goes on along the minus strand of CAZRYI010000179.1, from coordinate 827 downwards.
ATGCGGTATCGAAGATGGGACCGATCTTAAATTGATAGTCCCGCTTCAGGGAAACAATGTCGTAATCGGCACCATGAAAGATTTTTAAGATATCTGGGTTTGCAAAAAGAGGGGCAAGCGGTTGAAGTGTGTCCAGCAAGAGCGGATCAAAAATGTAATGATGATCGTCACCCGAAATTTGAACGAGACAAACTTTTTCCTGGTAACTGTAGAGGGAATCGCCTTCGGTATCGACACCGATGACCGAACAGCTTTCAAGTTGGGCAATCGCGTCATCGCGTTGTTTCGGGTGGGTTATATATAAATAATCTGGAATTGGAACCTCCGGTTTTAGCACTTAATCGGAAATATTTTTTAGAATGCTTCCTCTCTTAGAGTATTTCTTTGAGGACTTTTCTGAACTGAGGGTGGTCAAAAAGTCCGCCGCCACGATACGGCACCACAAGTTTTCTGTCTTTATCAAAAAGAAAAAAAGTCGGTGTTGCTTTGGCGCCGAAAATTTCGGCAACTTGATCTTTTTTGTCGTAGAAGGCAGGAAAAGAAAAGGTTTTAGGATGCCGCTTGACGTACTCGCTGACGTTAGTTTCAGAATCATGGAAACCAACTGAAATGATCTGAAAATCCTTTCCGGCCAGAGCCTGATGCAGTTCATGGGCTTTGGGCAGCTCAGCCCGACACACCCCGCACCAGGGCGCCCAAAAAATAAAGAGTGTCACTTTGCCAGTCATATCATCCTGGGTAAAGCGCTCTCCATCAAAGGAAACCAGTTCAAACGGGGGCACTGTCTGTTTTTCAGTGGCCTTGGCGACATTGGTATTGAGGCCAAA
>CAZRYI010000178.1:0-4897 GCA_964604255.1 uncultured Nitrospirota bacterium | reverse complement strand
TTTACAGTCGCCGGGATACACGGGGCGAGTTTAAAAGCGATGCCATCCCCGATGAAACCTTGATGCGTATTTTAGATGCTGCCCACCATGCGCCGAGTGTGGGTTTTATGCAGCCCTGGGATTTCATTATCGTCAAAAATCCTGAAATCAAAAAGCAGATTAAAGCTGGTTTTGAAATCGCTCACAAAGAAGCGGCAGAGATGTTTTCAGAAGACAAACAAAAACAATACAAAAGCTTCAAATTAGAAGGCATCGTCGAAGCGCCAGTGGGCATCTGCATTACCTGCGACCGGAGTCGCACGGGCAAGGTCGTCATCGGTCGCACGGCAAATCCTGAAATGGATCTCTACAGTGCGGTTTGTGCTGTACAAAACCTATGGTTGGCGGCACGGGCCGAAAACCTGGGCGTGGGCTGGATGAGCATTATCCAGCATGATCGTTTGAAAGCCATTTTAGGCATTCCTGAAAAAATTGTTCCCATTGCGTATTTGAATATGGGCTTCGTCAGCCATTTTCACGAACAACCCGAACTCGAAAATTTAGGCTGGCTGCCACGACTGCCGCTTTCATCCCTGCTGCATTGGGATCAATGGCAGCGTCCCGAAGGAGAGCAAGTTTAAAATGGATGAACCGACGAACATTCACGGTGGAAAGGTGTTTGCTTTTGCGCGTTCTCAAGGCTGCGAGCCTTCTGATGTGCTTGATTTCAGCGCCAGCATCAATCCGCTGGGTCTTTCCCCGATGGCAAAAACCGCCATCATGGAGAATCTGAGCGACATCGTTCACTACCCGGATCCTGTTTGCAGCAATTTGCGTGAAATTTTGGCGAAACGACATTGCCTTAAGCCTGCACAATTATTGATTGGCAATGGATCAACCGAGCTGATTCACTTGATTCCCAGGGCCCTGAATTTAAAAAAGATACTCATCACTGCACCGAGTTTTTCAGAATATGAAAATGCCGCGAAACTGGCTGGATCTGAAATCGACTGGATGCCTTTGAGCAAAGACCATGTTTTTCGGGTGGATGTCCGGGTTTTGGTGGATCGCATCAATGACAATCAAAACAATGGCATTGATGCTGTTTTTCTCTGTAATCCGAATAACCCGACGGGTCATCTGCTCTCAAAAGATGAAATCATCTCCATATTAAAAGCCGCGTTTCACCTGGGTGTGCTCGTGATCTTAGATGAGGCTTTTATTGATTTTACCGATGCCCCCTCCTTCATGGATGAAGTTTCCTGGTACATCAATCTCATCGTTGTGCGCAGTTTCACCAAGTTTTATGCGATGCCGGGACTTCGTTTAGGTTATCTTGCCGCCAATGCCAGTGTCGTTTCTCAAATCGCACACATCATGCCTCCCTGGTCAGTCAACCATTTTGCCCCCTTGGCTGTAATCGCCGCATTGAACGATGTGGACTACAGAAAAAAGAGCCACGCACTTGTTAAGGCCGAACGTCGTTATTTAAGCGAGGCCCTCTCAAAACTGCCGGGGCTGAGGATTCATCCTACTTCCGCCAACTACCTGCTTTTAGAGCTTTCAGATCGACAGTTGAATGCCTTCGTGTTGGCAGAAAGACTTGAAGCCTTTCATGTTTTGATCCGAAATTGTGCGTCATTCAGGGGATTGAACGAGCGCTACTTTCGCATCGCAGTGAAATTACCCCATGAAAATCAGAGGCTCGTTTTTTTATTGCAAGAGATTTTAACTGCCGAATGAATCTGGAAACCCTGCTTAAAGTGGCCTTGCTTCAATCTCACCCTGAACTTAATGTCGTAGAAATCCACAAGATCAATCAGGGTTTACGCAATTTTAATTTCCTGCTGATTGATTCATCGGGCAAAAAAAAATTTGCCAAGGTCTTTCGCAACTCCAATCATCGGAAAGTGAAGAGAGAAGCAGCATTGAATGCCTACTTAAATGAAGTCGGTATTCCGAGCCCGGCAATTTATCAGGCATCACTTTGCTCAGATGACAGTTTTGTTAATCACATGCCCTTCATTTTATACGACCATTTGGAGGGACATCATGCCAAAGCCCTGATTGAAGATGCCGCAGAAATCGGACGTTTGATCGCATCCTTGCATGTGCTGCCCGTTTTTCATGACCTGCAGCCAGGAGATCAGCACCTTGCCAGGCTGGCAACACAGCTCGATGCAATCATCCCCGATATAAGGTCTTTTGAGAAGGCACTATTGTTGGAAGCGATGCAGTCTTGTCGCGGTCTGCTTCATTGTGAGGCCCGGCAGGGAATCGTCCATGCCGATGTTTTTCTTGATAATTGCATCAAGGGTCGTGATGGACGCATGTACTTGCTTGATTTTGAGAACGCTTGTTTTGACTATCAGCTTAGGGATCTTGGCAGCGCCATGCTTGGCTGTTGTTCAAAAGATGGTCTCATTGATTTTGAGCTTGTGCGACATTTTCTGGATGGCTATTTGTGTATTCGGAAACTCACGGAAATCGAATGGCATGCACTCTATGATTGGCTGATTTTCGCAATACTGAGTACCATCATTTGGCGATATATTGCATTTAATATTGATAGACCGACGGAGAACAGACAGCAACTCTATCAAGCTTTTATGCCCACATTGGAGCAAATTTTGACCCTAGATAAAACCTACTTTCTTTGTATGCTTCAACCGCAACAACTTGTTTATGCCCGCTGAAAACACCATGAAACATCTGACTTTCATTTTAGGCGGTGCACGTTCAGGCAAAAGCCGCTTTGCACTTGAACTGGGGAACCGCAAACAAGGTCACAAGATCTTCCTCGCAACGGCTCAAGCCTTTGATGCGGAGATGGCCGAACGTATTGAAAAACACAAGCAGGACAGGGCTGAAGACTGGCAAAGCATTGAGACAGCAATCAAGCTGGCTGAAACGCTTCAATCGCTTGATCGTGAAAAAAAAGCCGATGTGATTGTCATCGACTGCCTGACGCTTTGGCTCAATAATTTATTGATGCTTACGGAGGACTCGGAGAAAATCATTGAGCAGATTGATGCACTCATGCGCGTGATTCAAAAACTTGAGCTGAATATAATCGCGGTCTCTAACGAGGTTGGGCTAGGCATCGTGCCGGACAATGCGCTCTCCCGTCGCTTTCGAGATCTCGCAGGAGTGTTACATCAAAAATGGGCAGCGGTTTCAGACGAAGTATATTGGGTGACAGCAGGCATTCCGATGAAAATTAAAGGCTAAGGGCGAGATTTTTTTCGTCCCGACGACCCACTCAGGAGATAATAGTGGAACACCTTGAAGACATTCTCAAAAAAATTAAACCCCTTGATAACAACTTACTGAGCCTTACCCAAAAGCACCTCGACAATCTCACTAAACCGCCTGGTAGTCTTGGGCGACTGGAAGACCTCGTGCTTTGGGCGGTTCAGGTCTCTGGCAAATATCCGCCGCAGCGACCACAAAAAATCCTTTTTACCTTTGCTGCCGATCACGGTGTGACTGACGAAGGTGTGAGCGCCTACCCGAAAGCCGTGACGGCCCAAATGGTTCTGAACTTTCTCAATGGCGGTGCGGCAATCAATGTGCTGGCGCGACATGCAGGGTTGGTGCTGCGCATTGTTGATATGGGCGTCGATTACGATTTTGAGAAACATCCGAAACTGATTCACAAAAAAATCAATGCCGGGACTCAGAACATGGCTTTGGGTCCGGCGATGTCCCGTGACGAGGCCATTTCTTCAATACGGGTCGGGATTCAACTGGCTCAGGAAGTTGCTCAAAGTGATCAGATGATTTTGCTGGGTACGGGTGAGATGGGGATTGGCAATACCACTGCAAGCAGTGCGATTACCTCAGTGCTGACGGGTGCTTCTGTGGATGCCGTGACCGGACGGGGAACGGGTATCGCCAACGAAGCCCTCGCCAATAAACGGAAAGTCATTCAAAAGGCACTCGACGGCAATCAGCCGAATCGGGACGATGCCATTGATGTTCTGCAAAAGGTCGGAGGTTTTGAAATCGGCGGTATTGTTGGTTTGATTTTAGGCGGCGCTTCAGAACGACTGCCGATTGTGATTGACGGATTTATTTCAACGGCTGCTGCACTCATCGCCGTCGCCTTGAAGCCAGAAGTCAAATCCTACCTGCTTGCGGCCCATCAATCGGCTGAGCCGGGTCATCAAATCGCATTGGCATCTCTCGGTCTTGATCCTCTTTTGTCCTTCGATATGCGATTGGGTGAAGGCACCGGCGCTGCACTTGCCATGAATATCGTGGATGCTGCACTTTGTACTGCGATAGAAATGGCGAGTTTTGATCAGGCGGGCGTTTCACAGAAAGAAGGCTGAAATTGAAGGGGATGTTCACTGCCATTTCAATGCTCACCTGGATTCCAATCCCACAGCGCCTGCAAAGTTCGCATGAGGATCTCAGCGCCTCACTCTGCTATTTCCCCTTCGTTGGCGTGTTGCTCGGGGGCTTTCTTGCCATCCTGAGCCATTATTTGAACCCGTTTTTTTCTCCTCTGCCGCTTGCCGCCCTCCTGCTTTTTGTTCTGGTTTTGCTGACCGGGGCACTCCATCTTGATGGATTAGCCGACCTACTTGACGGCCTGGGTGCGGGCGGTGGGCCTTCTCGGATCTTATCCGTCATGAAAGAAAGCCAAATCGGGGCTTTTGGTGTCATTGCGGTGGTGATGATCCTCCTTCTGAAATTCAGCCTTTTTTATGAAATCATCCATCGGGAACGACTTGGCGGTTTTTTTCTGATGGGCCTTTTAAGTCGTTGGGCAATGACCCTAGCCGCATTTTGTGGGAAATATCCACGAGCAACAGGTACAGGCAAAGCATTTATCGGGCAACTGAGTTTGCCGCACTGCCTTGCAACAAGCCTGGGCACAATGCTCATCGCGTGGCTGATCCTGAAAGGC
>CAZRYI010000177.1:0-4923 GCA_964604255.1 uncultured Nitrospirota bacterium | reverse complement strand
CTCAATCTCCAGCTCCGGCAAAAATTTGGGGCTGCCCAGAAACTTGTGAAGGTTTACAGGTGTGACCGATGTGGATTTTGTTTGTCCTTCTGCGAGGCGGCGGGCGATTTTTCTTAAGACACGCGCAATTTCCCGTTCCAGGTTCCGAACCCCTGCTTCACGGGTGTAGGCGGTGATGATTTTTTCAATCGCGCCATCAGAAATTTGAACCAACTTGGCGGATGTACCATGTTCTTCGAGCTGTCTTGGCAGCAGGAAGTTTCTTGCAATGCCGACTTTTTCTTCTGTGGTGTATCCCGAAAGATCAATCATTTCCATGCGATCTCGCAGAGGGATTGGAATGGGATCAATCTGGTTGGCGGTGGTAATGAACATCACACGCGAAAGATCATAGGGGACGGCAAGATAGTGGTCGGAGAAATCGCGGTTTTGCTCTGGATCAAGGACTTCCAACAACGCGGAAGAGGGATCTCCCCGAAAATCGCTGCCGATTTTGTCGATTTCGTCCATCATAAAAACCGGGTTCATTGTACCTGCCTGTTTCATGCCCTGGATCAGGCGGCCCGGTAAGGCCCCAACATAGGTACGGCGATGGCCGCGAATCTCTGCTTCATCCCGCATTCCGCCCAGGGAAATACGCACAAATTTTCTGCCGAGGGCACGTGCGATGGATTTTCCGAGGGAGGTCTTTCCCACGCCGGGAGGCCCGACAAAACAGAGGATGGTGCCTTTCATTTTGCCCTTCATTTTGCGCACGGCAAGGTATTCGAGGATACGTTCTTTGACTTTTTCCAAATCATAGTGATCCGCATCCAGGACTTTTTTTGCGGCGACAATATCCAGGCGATCCTTGGTTTGTTTGCTCCAGGGTAATTCCACCATCCATTCGAGATAGGTGCGAACCGTAGAGGCTTCCGATGAATCGGGGTGCATTTGTTCCAGGCGGCGCAGTTGTTTATTAGCTTCTTTTAAAACTTTTTGCGGCATTTTTGCTGCGGTGATTTTTTCTTTGAATTCTTCGATCTCTTTGGCGCGTTCGTCAACTTCACCCAACTCTTTCTGAATGGCTTTGACTTGTTCTCTTAAAAAATATTCGCGCTGCACCTTGTCCATTTCGCCTTTGGCTTCGGTCTGAATTTTTTGTTGCATCCCCATAACATGTAGTTCTTTTGCCATGAGGGCGCTGACTTTTCTCAGACGTTCAATCGGGTCAATGGTTTCAAGCACTGCCTGAGCCGCTTCCACTTTGAGACCCAGGTTGGATGCAACCAGGTCCGACAAACGGCCTGGATCTTCAAGATTTTCGATCAAGGCAATGACATCGGGCACGAGGAATTTTCCGTAGGAGATGGCTTTTTCCATCTGCTCTTTGACCATGCGCACCACGGCCTCGACTTCGAGCGGCATCTCGTCAATTTTCGGTTCTTCAATTTCCTGGATTTTGACCTGATAATAAGGTGTTTTTTTCGTGAAGGCGCTGATCTTTGCTTTTGCGATGCCTTGAACCAATATTTTAATCCGGCCATCTGAGAGCTTCAGCATTCTCATGATGGTGCCCACGGTGCCAAGTCGGTAAATGTCGGCGGGTTTCGGGGATTCGACTTCTAAAGATTTTTGTGCGGCGAGTAAGACCATCCGATTTTCGGAGACGGCTTTTTCAATTGCCTTAACGGACATTGCGCGTCCGACAAAAAGCGGCAGAACCATGTGAGGGAAAACAACAATATCTCTAACAGGCAGTAAGGGAAGTCTATTCGGAATTTCAAGCTCTGTGGGTTCGTTTTCGCTCGGATCAGACACGCAGTGCTCCTATAGGTGAGTTAATAACAAGAAGAGCGCATTGTACACGAGGGAAAGAAGTTAAGGCAATGAGATGCTCCGCAGTTTGCAGCTCGCATTCACGCTTGGAAAGCAAGACCTTACACCCTGAACTTGAGCCACTAAAAAGAGAGTCCTTTGAGATATTCTTTGAAGTTTTCTCCCAACTGAGGATTTTTCAAACCCATCTCAACTGTCGCTTTCAGAAAGCCCAGCTTGTCACCAGCGTCATAACGGTTGCCATTGACCAGATAACCATACATTGTTTTCATTGCCGCGAGTGATTTGAGTGCGTCGGTGAGCTGGATCTCGTTGCCTTTTCCAGGAAGGGTATTTTCGAGCAGTTCAAAAATTTCAGGAATCAGAATGTATCGACCAATCACGGCAAGGTCTGAAGGCGCGTCTTCTGTTGCCGGTTTTTCGACCAGATCGTTGATTTTGAAGAGATTATCGTGTGTCGGCACGGCATCAAGAATCCCGTATTGATGCACCTCTGATTCAGCGACACGTTGAATCCCGATTAGCGGCGCGGGATTGGATTTAAAAATATCCACCATCTGTTTGAGGGCGGGTTCACCGTGATCCACATCGACAATGTCATCTCCCAACAATACAGCGAAAGGTTCGTCCCCGATGACATGTTTTGCACAAAGCAGGGCATGGCCCAAGCCGCGCGGCTGGCTTTGGCGGATGTAACAAAAATCGGCCATGTCCGAAATCTCGCGTAAGCCGGGAATCAGGCTATCTTTTCCGGTTTGTTTGAGTGTTTCTTCCAACTCAAAAGAAATATCAAAGTGATCTTCAATGGCCCGCTTTCCCCGACCTGTAACGATAATGATTTGTTCGATGCCCGAGGCGACGGCCTCTTCGACCACATATTGAATCAGAGGTTTGTCTACCAGAGGCATCATTTCTTTAGGCGAGGCTTTTGTGACGGGTAGAAATCGTGTGCCTAATCCGGCTGCCGGAATAACGGCTTTTGTGATTTTGTGTGTGCGCATTACGTCGTTTCCTCCATAATTTTTAAGATAAGTTGATTAAATTAAGTCACGAAGTCTTTACTGCCATTAGTGCTTTTTTCTGTAACATAAGATAACTTTGATGGATGGTTTTTTCCAGTGCCTGACGAGAGCCTTGGTTGTCTATCACCTCATTGACGTGTGCAATTTTATCATCAATTGGCATTTGTGCCTCAATCCGTCGCTCGGCATCCGCTCGTGTCAGGCCATCCCGTTGGATCAAACGATCAATTTGCGTCTGGCGACTGACATACACCAAGAGGTTCCAGTCCATTTTTTGATAAGACCCGGTTTCAATCAAAAGCGCCGCATCAAAAATGATCACCGCTTTTGGGTGCTGGGCTGCGATGCGATTTTTTTCTGAAAGCGATTTCTTAAAAACATAGGGGTGAACAATTTTGTTCAGGGCCAGGCGTTGATTGGCTTGAGCAAAAATAATTTCACCCAGGCTTTTACGGTTAATCCCGCCAGAGACATCCCGGACTTTTTCTCCGAAATGTTCGACAATGGTATCAATAAGGACTTTTTTCTCACGCAGTAGGTCGTGCACGATTTGATCTGCATCAACAATAAAAGCCCCTTCTTGTTTCAGAAATTGAGAGGCTGTGCTTTTCCCACTCGCAATGCCTCCCGTTAGACCGACCCAGATCACTGCTTCTCACCTTCCTGAAACCGTCCCGCCACACTGAACATGACACTAAGGGATATTGACATAATTGTAAGAATATGAACAATTTGTCAAGCTCTATTTTGTTTTGGAGGGGCTATTTGTTTGTCGGTTGACTGAGCACGGAAGCTGTATAGCTATAAACGGCATCACTTGATTTTTCGATGGTCTCAATCAATTGCTCGACCGTCACCGAGTTCGCATCGTAGGTAATGGAGGCTTTGCCTTCTCTTGCCGAAAAAGGATTCCACCAGGTCACTTTTTTTGAGCTGACATCAGCTTCTTCAACACCTGCTAAACCCTTCAGTTTTTCTTCAATAGTCCATTCGCAGGTAATGCAGCCGATGCCATCAATATTGAGGATTATTTCTTTATTGCTGTCCGGGTTTTCCGCATGTGCCTGAAAATATTGAGCACTCACGAACAAGGTGAACAGCAATAAAATGCCAAGGAACAAGTGGGAAAATTTAAAGTTTTTCATGTCCAGCGCTTCCTTTGTGAGATTCATAAAACCGCCAAAATATAGGGCGATAGAATAAACAGCGTCACTGCCACTGTATTTGCCCAGAGTAAAATCTTTTCTTTTTTGAGCTTTTTGACAGCGGCCTCGCTGTCATCATGGCAGGCAAGTCGCTTTGCGCCATAGACGGCATAAAAATTGAGCCCTAAAAAAACAAGTGCAGCTGCGATGAAAAAGCTTTGAAAAGGAACAAGTGCCTTCACAAAACCAGCCATGCCACCTAAAAAACCGACGGTGCTGGCCCCAACACCCAATCCACCCAAAACGACCGGTCCAACACAACAGGCAGAAGAAAAAAAGGCCGAAACCGAGGAAATCCACGCTTTCATCTGTGCTTCTCCTGTGAATTTTTTTGTGCTTCTTTTTCTGCCGCAAGCACTTCACCGAGGCAGCAGCGGCCCGAAGGATTAAGCCTTTCGCAGTCACAATTGCCTGCTGCAACTTCCCGGCGAATACGATCCCCGGAGGCCGATTGTCCTGTGCGTTTTATCTCCTCCTGAATCATTTTTTTACTGAGATTAAAACAATAACAAAGCCATACTGGATCTTCGGTTTCTTTGAGCCCCACCCGAACAGTCAGATCATTTTTCTCAAAACATTGACCACTGGCTGGATGATAATAAACCGTGTCGCAGTCCGGCGATTTGCAGAAATAATAGTCTGCATCCTTTATTTCAGAACGTCTCTCCGGCGTGATTAAATGCTGAAGGGTTTTCACATCGACGGATTGCCCTTTTTTACCATTCCCTGGACAGACCAGGGCATTAAGATGCTGAGACGCGAGTTGATCGCAACAGCGGTTTTTTTGTTTGGCAGGGTGACTCATTTAATCAGAGCTTCTTTCAGCCGTCTTTCGATTGTTTGGGTGTTTTTCATCTGCAACGACTTCGCAGAGCAAA
>CAZRYI010000176.1:2022-4941 GCA_964604255.1 uncultured Nitrospirota bacterium | reverse complement strand
GAGTCAAGCCTGTCAAAGGGATCGCAAGATTTTCAATAACCTTCTTACTTCCAATATGGATATATTTTAATATTGGTATTTAAAACCCATTCTCATTTGAAAATTTTCTTGTATTGTTTAGAATGGGTTTTGATGAAACTTATTTTTTCAAATGATGGCGCTTTTGCTGTCTTTTAATGAATGTCTCTGTCATAGGAATAAGAATATGAAAAAACAGACATTCACTTTATTGGCCCTGATTGGCCTGATATTGCTGGGGCCTTCCCTTGCCAATGCCGAAACTTTTGCGCCGCCGGATGACCCGACGCAGTCAATCACGTATTGGAAACCGCACAGCCTTTCTGCCGAGCAGGACCCTCTGGCAGCAGAGGCACAGGCGGTTTTTTCTGTTTTGTTGCGTGCCTGGGATCGCTCGCGCCTGGAACCCAGGCTTTATGTGGTCGATTCTGCCTCCGGCCCCTGGGCGGCCTCTTTGGCCGATGGCAATATTTTAATCAGTCGTGCAGCCATTACAGCCTGCTTCCGCTTTGGAGAGGCGCGTGCAAAACATTTGCTTGCTTTTGTGCTGGCCCATGAACTGGCACACCAAGGATCGGATGACTTGTGGCATCAGCGCTTTTTTCGTTTGATGGGCAATCAAAGCCCGGAACTGAAACAGAAGATGCTTCGCGATTTAAATCTGGATGATGCTCTTTGGCAGGACGTTTCCCAGAAAGAGGCTCAGGCTGATCACGATGGTCTCATCATGATGTCGAGTGTGGGTTACGACCCTTATCAAATATTAGATCAACAGGATTTTTTTACGGCCTGGGTCGAAAACATTTGGCAGCAGGCCTGCGATGCCAGTGCCACAGGCACTATTGCCGACGAGGCCTGCCTTGCTGCTCAGAGCCGCGCCTTGCGAACACGCACACAATTAAAAACCGTTGCGACGCAGGCAATGTTGTACGAACTAGGCGTTCAGGCCTTTACTGCCGGACAGTATCTTGAAGCCCGCCGTTATTTTACGGCCTACGGTCGGGATATCACCAATCGCGCCCTCCGCTCTGCATTGGGTTTGAGCTATTTTGCCGAGGCCCTTGCCTTTCATCAAATCTTAATTGCAGAGGGCGGATTGCAGATGCCAGCCTTTCGCTATCCGCTCTTACTGGATGCCGTCGCAATGGCGCAGCCCTCCTCCGGGGTTTCGCTTGATTTAGTCAAACGCTCGGCAAGAGATGTACGGAACAAACAAAACTTAAAGAAGATGCAACATAGCCTTGAGCGAGGCATCAAACATTTTGAAAAAGCCATTGTGCTTGAGCCGAATCATGCACCCACCTACCTCTTGCTCGCCCAGAGTTATCTGCTTTCAAAAAACACCTTCATGGCAAGAGGTATTATTCAGGGAAAATACATCCCCCGTTTTGGTCATGATGCAGCCTCAGGGCTTTTACTCGCCATGACACTGGCTCTGGAAGGGGACAAAGCAGCTGCAACCCAAGCCTTTGATCACCTGCTGGCGCAACTCTTTGAAAAAAGCCCTAAAAAATCCCTCCAGCCCCGACATGTTGTACTGCCCTACGAGGTCATCGTCTATACTGCAAGTCACAACAGTGCGGCCTTTGCGGCATTTTCTGGCGACCCAAACGAATCAAAAGTCCTTTGGAATAAGCTGGCAAAACATGCACAACAAAGCGGCAGGGCTTTACTTTTTCGATTGGCTGTAAGTCATCTCAGCACACAAAAAATATCAAATAATGTACTTCAGCGCGCACCCACAATTCAGGGAATGCGACTGGGTGATCACTATCCGGCACATAATGCCTCACAAGCTGCAACAGAGGCAGTGACGCCTTTATGGATTGAAGGAGAACGCTATCAGGTAGTCCGCAGCTTAAACGGGAGCCGTTTTGTGCTGGATGCAAATCGACAAATCATCAGTGCCTGGCAGGATGCGGGAGAGGCCAGCTTGGCCGGAAAGTTTTCAGTGGGTGACGCCGAAGATCGCCCCTTAAAAACCCTGGGCATGCCGGATCGACGGCTGCATCTACTACCAGGGGACTATCTGGCTTATGATCAATACGGCCTGGCCGTTCATATCCAGCAAAAAAAAATCGCAGGTTGGTTTTTATATGAAAAGAAATAATGGCTTGCAGTTGGCGGTTGACGCTTGACAGTTAAAAATAATCCGGTGGACTTGGCGCGGCGAGCAGCGGATGGCGATGAAGCTGCGACGGCGACGATCAATGGCTTGCTTGATCCGGTGATCCGTTATCATACCGGCCGCTTTTGCAAACGCTTTTGTAAAGAAAATCGTTATCGCTACACCTGCACGCTGGATGCGTCCTGGGGACTTTCTGGACTTTCTGATCGTGAAGCGACCTTGTGTGAATGGGGCAATGCAAGTTATGGCTGGATGTTAGATGACTTGTGCAGTGAAAATCGTCTGCGCCGCTTTGAAGGCAATGGCGGAGCGCGCATCAATGACTACCTTTATACCATCGCCAATTCCCGCCCTTTTTATGAACGCTGGAAGGATTGGCGCTTTGGACGTCAGGTACATGTGCCGACTTATATTCAGGATCTAAACCCTGTGGCCAAGCTTATTTTTTTGAGTTTGCGTTCCGGGGAAGAAATTCCACACATCGCCCAAAAACTGACAAAACCGCTGGCCGAAGTAGAAGTACTCTGTCAGAAAATCATCATTTTACTCACACAAAAAAACCGCCTTCACTTGCTCGATCCACCCAAGTTACTTTCTTTGACCGACATGGGACAACAAGATCGTGATGGAGAAAATCAGGCCGGGCCTGACTTTGAGATTCCCTCTTTCGATGAAAAACATGAAGATCGAGAGCAACAAACCCATCTTCACAATTCCTGGGCGAAGCTTTCTCCTGTGGAACAGTATGTATTAGAAGCCTTGTTGATTGATGA
>CAZRYI010000176.1:0-1922 GCA_964604255.1 uncultured Nitrospirota bacterium | reverse complement strand
GAGGCGGCAGCGCACCAGAGCATTTCCCTGCATTTGGCGACCTGTATAACATGCAGGGAAACACTCAAACTCATGACGCTTTTAAAAACACAGTTGTCAGAGGGAAGTGAAAGACGAAGGGGAAAAGTAGGACAAGATCAAATAGATCAAAAAAACGAGCAGATTGCACGCTATTTGAATGCACAAGTATCTGAGGAAGAAAAAAAACAGATTGAAAGCGTGCTGCAAAAACAACCTGAGATGCTCAAAGCGGCGCTCTTTCAGGCCACACAGCAATCGGCCATGCAACGGGCGCTGCCGGAATTGCCGGAAGCCTTACCCGCTGATCAGGAAACAACACAGGAAAAAACACAGAAACAGCGCAGCAGCCTTGTGGACATCATCCAACAGGGCTTTCGTTTTAAAATGCCTGTTTGGACAACGGTGCCAATGACGGTGGCCCTGGCAACTTTTGCCCTTTTTCTGCTCCTGCCACAAGTGCAGGGCCCTGGCCCTGGTTTGCAGCCCACACATTATCAGGACAATCAGAGCATACAATTCCAAGCTCAGGCGCAGCCACCTGGCATGGGATTTTTTAATCAGGCAACAAAAAGTAGTCGTCCTTATGGCAACATTGAAGCACGCTTTGTAAATGAAGGCCAGCTTGTCTTATCCTGGCCTCCTGTGGAAAAAGCGCAAAGTTACACAATGCAGCTTCAGATTTTTGAAGGCGGACAAAAAGTGACTTTAGGCAGTGTGGACACCCATGTCGCTCAAGCCAAATTCAGCGGATTGACTCAGAGAGCAGGTGTCCGTTATGCCTGGCGCTTGACTGGAAAAACCAATGATGCGCTGGTCTTTTTAACTTCGGGGGGATTTGTTTTTGATGAAAAATAATCTGATCGCCTATCGTTTCATGGTTTATTTGGGCATCCTGCTCGCCGCATTGATCGGCTATGCCGCTCCGCTTGCTGCACAATCGCGTGGCCTCACCTTGGAGCCTTTGCAAAATGCGCAGATCAAACAAGCCGGAAGGCAAAAGCTGCCTCAGGAAGTTTACGGTATCTATCGTGCTGTGATCATCGGTAATAATGAATATCCAAATGGTAAAAGTCCCTGGCCCAGCCTGCAAACTGCCCTCAATGATGCACGGGCTGTGGAGCGGGTTTTGCGAAATAATTATGGTTTCAGTGATATTGTTTTTTTAGAAAATGCCACACGCAGGGACGTGCTCATCGCCCTGCAAGCCCTTTCTAAACGGGTGCTCACCAATGACAATGTCTTGGTTTATTATGCGGGTCACGGTTATCTGGATGAGGAAACCGGCCGGGGTTACTGGGTGCCGGTCGATGCCCAAGGCAGTGATCAAACCACCTTTTTAAGGAATTCGACGATACGAGACGAGCTGACCATTATCGCCTCTCGCGCCAGACACACGCTCTTGATCTCTGATTCCTGTTTCAGCGGCACCCTGCTCAGAAGTGCCAGTCGGGGCATTGATCCCGGTTTCGGCACAGAACCCTATTATCAAAAAGTCGCCCGTAAAAAGAGTGTGCAAATCATGTCAGCGGGCGGGGTCGAATATGTAGATGACAACTACAAACGTTCGGGCCATTCCCCCTTTACCTATTTTTTGCTCAACGAACTCAAGACCAATAACCGGCCTCTGCTGACCATGAGTGAATTATCATCCAGTGTGGAAAAAGCAGTGGCGAACAATGTGGCGCAGGTGCCGGAGAGTGGTGTGTTGCATGGGGCGGGAGATGAGCTGGGGGAGTTCATCTTCATTAAAGTTGATGTTTCTGTGACGGGCATTCCGAAAGAAAATGTGAAGGTTGAGGTTCATATTGACCCGCCCACATCGCCCCTAAAACCAGAGGCGGCAAAAAGGCCTGATCAAAACGAACTGTCCCCCAGCCAAGAAAAAGATGAACCGAAACGAC
>CAZRYI010000175.1:3580-4972 GCA_964604255.1 uncultured Nitrospirota bacterium | reverse complement strand
CCTCTTTCAGTCCCCTACCCCCCAAATACAAGGAGCCATTGCTGTGCCTGATAACGATCCGATCCAATCAACGCGCCAACGATTTATCGACGCGATCCCGAAAGGGCCAATCTCTCTGGAAACCATTCCCCTGCTTTCTGCAAGAGGTCGGATTTTATCTGCCGATCTGATGGCGGCGATTGATGACCCGCCCTATTGCCGTGCCATTGTGGAAGGCTACGTTGTCTGTGTCGCCGATCTGGCGACTGTTTCCGAAGCCTCACCCATTGAATTGGAAGTTGCCGGAGAAATTGTAGTCGGACAGGCAGATGCAAACGGTCTTGAGCGAGGCAAGGCCTTGTCCGTCACAACCGGTAGTTTTATTCCGCCCGGCGACTATGCCGTGCTGCGGGCCTGGGATGTTGAGCTGAAAGCAGGCCGGATTATGATTCGCAAAGGCGCAAAAAAAGGAGATTGCATTGAGATCCAGGGCGAGATTAGAAATAAAAGCGCCCGCCTCTTAAAAAAGGGGCGAGAGATCAGTTCCGAAGATATCTTTCTGGCAGCCAGTCAGGGCATCACCGAATTGACCGTTGCGAGTCGAGTGCGCGTCGCCCTTTTTTCATCGGGCAATGAAGTCATTGCAGCCACAAAGCCGCCCGCCATTGGCGCCATCTGGGATTGCAACCACTACGGCCTTTCGAGCCTGATTGAAGAAGCGGGAGGCCTTCCCCTATTTAAAGGCATCATGAAGGATGATTTTGAATTTTTTGAAAATCAACTCAAAGCAGCATTGGAAACCGCCGACATGGTCGTGATTTCCGGCGGTACTGTGGCCCAAAACCGGGACTTCACTGCCGACCTTCTGGATGCAGTGGGACCGCCCGGTGCCTTGGTGAAGGGCATTCCGATGCGTTCTGGAAAACCAATTGTCTTGGGTTTGGCCGAAAAAAAACCGATTGTATGCGTGGCGGGTCACCCGCCGGAGGCAGCGCGGGGTTTTACACTTTTTGCAAAACCCGCAATAGATCAACTCATGGGAAAAGAGGACTAATCAATGATGTCATGGAATGAAATGATGGTGGCGGCAAAGCAGGAAATCACCCTGCTACAGGTCGGTGATGTGAAAGATAAGATGGGGAGCGATGAAGACTTTGCACTGATTGATTGCAGAGAAAAAGACGAAGTGGACAAAGGACGTCTGCCAAAATCAATCTTCATTCCACGCGGTGTGCTCGAAATGACCATGGAGCGTCACTTTCCAGATCGAGACAAAACAATCATCCTTTACTGTGCTGGAGGTGGCCGGAGCGCCCTCGCTGCTCAAACCCTCAAACAAATGGGCTACAGTAACGTCGCTTCAATGGAAGGCGGCTTTGGTGCCTGGAAGCAATTCGGACTGCCGGTCGAAGG
>CAZRYI010000175.1:0-3480 GCA_964604255.1 uncultured Nitrospirota bacterium | reverse complement strand
AAGGGCTGCTGTGCCCGGAACGGGGCGGAGGCGATACGGGCAGCCTTTAAAGAGGCTGTTTTTGAGCGGGGCCTCAAAGGGAAAGTCCGTGCGAATCAGGCGGGCTGTCTGGATGCCTGTTCTTTTGGGCCCGCTGTCGTTGTTTACCCGGAAGGTATTTGGTATCGCGTTCCGAGTCCTGAGGACGCTGTCGAAATCGTCGAAAAACACCTTGTGAAGGGTGAGATTGTTGAGCGTCTGGTGATTCCGAGATCCTGGGCGAAGGAATGACATTTTCAAGCGCGTCTATGGCGTTAATTGAAATTGATACCATCGACAACACTCCCCAAAAAGCAGAACCCCGCACTTTAAGCATTGCCTTTGAAAGCCTCGGCTGCCGACTCAACCATGCCGAGAGTGCCTCCCTGGAAGGGGGATTTGACGCGGCGGGATTTCGAGTGCTTGCCGATAATCAGCAAGCTGATATCGTTGTTGTTAATACCTGTTTTGTCACGGCACAGGCCGAGGCAAAATGTCGAAGCCTGATTCGTCGCATCCTAAAAAAAACACCCAAAACTTTCATTGCCGTCACCGGCTGTTATGCACAAGCCGATGTTGAAGCCCTGAAACGAGTCGGAGGGATTGACCTCATCGTGGGTACTGAAGGAAAAATGGATCTGCCGATGCGCCTTCACGAAGCCTTTGAAAAAGAGGTTGTTTTTTCTCGTGGCCTCCCGCAAAAATGTGCCGAGCCAATCATCTTCCATTCACCCAAAATCAGCCGAGACGATTTCAAGGTACCTGCCTTGCCGGTGCTGGAGACGGTTACGCGCCCCAATGTCAAAATTCAGGACGGTTGTGATTTTTTCTGCACCTTTTGCATTATTCCCCATACACGCGGACGTTCCCGAAGTCGTGATTTTGATGACGTGTTGAAAGAAGCCGCCGCCTGGGCTGTGCGGGGCCATATTGAAATTGTGCTGACCGGGGTCAACCTGGGAGAATATGATTCAAATGGACGAGACTTGTGCGACTTAATAACCGCGCTGGAAAAGATTGAGAGCTTGAAACGCATTCGCCTTTCTTCCATTGAACCAACCACAATGCCAGACCGCCTGATTGATCTGATGGCCAATTCAAAAAAACTCTGCGCCTACCTTCACCTGCCCCTGCAAAGCGGCTGTGACCGCATTCTTGCTGACATGGATCGCCGATACACCAGCGCAGAATATCGTGAACTTGCACTCAAAGCCCTCAGAAAAATACCAAATCTCTGCCTTGGCAGCGATGTCATGGTGGGTTTTCCGGGGGAGGATGTGGCGGCATTTCAGGACACGCTTTCCTTGATTCAATCCCTCCCTTTTTCCTACCTGCATGTCTTTCCCTACTCAAGGCGGGAAGGCACACGCGTGACTCGGACAAATCTTCAAACCGTACCTCCAAGCATTATCAAAGCTCGCTCGGCCACACTTTGCTCACTTTCAAATGAACGACGGCAGGCTTTTTTAAAACAGTCAGTTTCTAATGAAGTTGAAGTGCTTTTTGAAAGCCTCTCAGATGCGGGTGTTTTTTCGGGATTTACAGAAAATTATCTGCGGGTCGGTGTGCAAGTCGGGGCGAATTCAGAGCAGGATCTTTCCGGCCAAATCCACCGTGTTCGCATTGAGCAGGTTGAAAACAGACTCGCCATGGGCTCGTTATTAAAATGAAGGTTTTTCTCGAAACATACGGCTGTCAAATGAACGTGGCCGACTCCGAACTCGTCCGTTCAATTCTAGCGGATGCGGGGCACCACCTGGCAAAGTCCGTCAATGAGGCAGGCGTCATTTTGATCAATGCCTGCGCTATTCGCGAAAATGCCTACCGAAAAATCTACGGGCGACTGGACAGCTTTCGCCCCCTTCAGATAAAAATGCGTCAAGAGAAGCGACCCTTTGTCGTCGGTATTCTGGGCTGCATGGCCCAGAACATGAAAGCGAGCCTTTTTCGGCATCCGGTGGTTAATCTGATTGTCGGCCCGGACAACTATCGCACCCTTCCGAACTTGATCGCCAAAGCGGCCTTGCCAAAAAAAGGCAACAAAAAAGCTCTGGAAATCGACGCAACACTTTCTGAAGAAGAAACCTATAGCGGCATCGCACCGGCCCGCTTCGATGGTGTCAACGCCTGGGTTGTAGTGATGCGGGGCTGTGATAATTTTTGCACTTTCTGTGTTGTCCCTTATACCCGGGGGCGTGAACGCAGCCGATCGAAAGAAGAAATTGTTTTCGAAGTTGTGCAACTCGCCGGACAGGGTTTCAAACAAGTCACGCTTCTGGGACAAAACGTCAACTCTTACAAAACCGAAACTGCCAGTTTTGCTGACATCCTGCTGGCGGCAGCTGAAATCGAAGGCATTGAGCGAGTGCGTTTCACCTCGCCGCATCCGAAGGATTTTCCAGAAGCCCTGCTTGAAGCCATCGCCTCCCACCCTAAAATATGCAAACACATTCATCTGCCCCTCCAGTCGGGCAGTGACCGAATACTGAAGCTGATGGATCGCAGCTATACGCAAGACGAGTTCATCCGTTTGGTTGAAAAAATCAGAGCTATGATCCCCGGTGTCTCACTGACGACGGATCTGATCACAGGATTTCCGACTGAGACAGATGGGGATCACCAGGAAACGATTGCCGCCATGCAAGCCATCCGTTTTGACAGCGCCTACATTTTCAAATATTCCGAACGCAAGGGCACCATCGCCGCGCGACAGTATCCCGATGATGTCGCAGCAGCAGTGAAAACCGAACGCATCGTTCAACTTTTTGACCTGCAACACCAGATTGCGCTGGAGAAGAATCAGGCAAGAATCGGCCGAATCATGCACATCCTCATTGAAGGGGAATCCGATAAACGCCCCGGCATTCAAATCGGCAAAACAGACGGGAACATGACCGTCATGTTCCCTGAAACCGGCCTGCCGCCGGGCGAACTGATCCAGCTCGAAATCACACAGGCCTCACCTTCGGTGCTAACAGGCCAAGTTTTAAGTCTGTCTGTGATCAAAGATTAAAAAAAGATTAGCGACAATCTGATTGGAGAAGCCGTTAAACTCCCGCTTAAAAGAAATGGCGAAGTACAGCGCGGTGTACTCTCGCTCTCCTACGCACACATTCTGCCGGAATCGCCGAAAGCGACCCTGATCATCCTTCACGGTCTGACAGAACACAAGGGGCGTTACCTTCAACTTCAGGAAGATCTCGCAAAAGTCGGATATTGTAGTTATAGCTATGATCAGCGTGGTTTTGGTCTCTCCGGTGGCGCTCGCACAGACATTGCCGACTACCGGCATTATCTCTACGACCTCAAGGCCATGATTGCCAAGGCCCGAACCGCCACCCCGGATGGAAAGATTGTACTGATCGGACATAGTCTGGGCGGTGCAGTGGCCGCAACATTTTGCATCGACTATCCCGATGCTGTCGATGCCTTAGTGCTTTCTTCCCCTGCTTTCGACGTCCC
>CAZRYI010000174.1:0-5040 GCA_964604255.1 uncultured Nitrospirota bacterium | reverse complement strand
CTGCCTTGCAACAAGCCTGGGCACAATGCTCATCGCGTGGCTGATCCTGAAAGGCGGCGGACTCCTGGTGATGGCTTTGATTGCGATTATGAGCCTTTCTTTTGTTCGCTACCTTCAATCAAAAATAGGGGGGCTGACAGGTGATGCTTTGGGCGCTTTGAACGAAATTTCAGAAGTCTTGATTTTAATTTTTGTTTTGTTACTCTCCTAACCCCAAATTTGATCAGAAACTCCTAAAGTTTTTTAAGCGACCTGCCGATAACTAGGGGAACAGTCTTTATTTGGGGAGTTGCATGTCGATTACTGCTTTTCAGATCCATAATGTTTTGCGGACCTATGACTATTTGATTGAGTCAAGGCCTGCTACGACTCAGTCGCAAAAAAAGACTGAGCATGAAACATCGAAAACGGCTGTCCCCACAGACCCGGTGACCATCTCCGAACGATCCAGGGAGCGCCTGAATCAAGATGAAAAGCGCAATCGCCCAAATGAGGACTAAGCGACCCAGTGACAAAAAAAAACTGCCGGTGCATCAAGAGATCAATATCCTTGTCGTTGATGATGATCCCGGTCACAGAGATCTCTTAAAAACAGCACTTACCGAAGAGGGTTTTTTTGTTGAAACGGCCAATAGCGGTTTACAAGCATGTCAAATATTTGACGAAAGTCGCTTCGATCTTGTTCTGACCGACCTGAATATGCCGGGACTCAACGGCATTGAATTGTTGAAAAAAATAAAAGCCCGCTCACCGCTGACCCTGGTGATTCTCATTACAGGTTATGCATCCCTTCGATCTGCGATAGAGGCCATACGTGCAGGGGCCTATGATTATCTCACGAAACCTTTTCAACTCGACGAGCTCAGTATTGTGGTTAAAAATGCCTGTGACAGAATAAAATTGATCAGGAAAAACAATAATTTACTAGATCAATTAAAAAAAATACATGAAGAGGCTTCAGGCGAAATCTTCATTCCTGAAGTTGAAGATGCAAAACATATCAGCAGTCTTGATCTGATTCAGTCGCTTAGAGCGCAGCTGCTCAAGGTTTATTCAAGAGCAAGCAACACGCAAAGCTCCTAGTTCCAACTTCCCTCAAAAAAAACAAACATGGCATCCTGGTTGCAGTGCAGCAGAGGAAAATAAAAAAAAGCCTAAGATCTCCTTTTCTATTTACAAGAAAGGTTGATATATTACATATACTGTAATAGACTACTGCACACAAATTTGCTTCTGGGGGGAAGACATGTTACCGAATACAGGTATTACATTTTTAAGTTTGGCGCCGGAAAAGCACTTCGATTTGATCGAGTTGCTCACAAAAAAGGGATGTCAGGTACAAACTGCCACGACACTGCATCTTGAAACTGATGCGGATGTGATTCTCATCGAAACCAACTTTTCGTACTTTAGCATTCTAAAATTTATGAAATCCTTACAGACACGGCAATCGACAGCAACGGTACTTTTGATGGGAGACAATCCAGGGACTGGAAAACTCGGGGCGCTGCTGAAATCCGGGGCCTTTGATTATCTGGAATCACCTTTTCCCCCGAAACGTCTGGAAAAGGCGATTCACAAAGGCCTGAAAAACCGTGAAAACCTGCTGAAAGTCTTAGCGCTTTCAAATAAATTGGAGAGCAGCAATCAGGCCCTTTCTGAAGAACGCGATCAGCTTAAAAAATGGAACAACGATTTAAGTCAGCTCTACCTTCTGAACCAGAAATTAAGTGAATCGCTCAATATTGACGAAGTCATTGACGCCCTGATGAAAAATATTAAAAAGATTGTGCCTTATGACATTGCCTGCCTCTATCTGAAAGGCTGGACAGAAGCACGTGTCGAGGCAGATCGGGGAAAATGGAGCCGTTTTATTGCTGAGATTGCTGAAGAAACGCGGCAGGATGGTATTCGATTTACCAAGTCAAAACGAAATATTGCTGCTTCGATGACACGTTATGGTGATTCGGAAATCCTGGTACCACTTGAAGTCGGAAAAAATAAAATCGGGATTCTGCGCCTGATTCGAATACCAAAAGGCCCGGCAGGCAAAAAAAGCGGATTTGCACTCAAGGCCGTGGAATCTCAACCCTCCAGGCTGTTTTACGATTATCAGTCCAAGGTGCTTTCAATGATCTCAGCCCCTTTGGCCATCGCAGTCCGCAATGCAGAAATGTATCGGCAGGTCGAAGACCTTGCCGTCAAAGACCCACTGACAAACGTATTAAACCGCAGAGCCTTCACCGGGATTTTAGAGCGGGAATTCCGCAGGGCCGTTCGCTACAACACACCTATTACACTGATGGTGCTGGATCTCGACTATTTTAAGAAGGTCAACGATACCTACGGGCACCTTGTCGGAGACAGCGTCCTGCGTGAAACAGCCGATATCTTCCAACGCAGCTTACGGGATATTGATGTGCTGGTGAGATACGGTGGAGAAGAGTTTGTCATTCTGCTTCCCGGCACTAATCTGCAGGAAGGGATGGTTGTCGCAAATCGGATCAGGGCTCGCATGGAAAAACATCGTTTTGATGCAGAGATGAATGACATTTCAGTGACCGTCAGCATCGGCATTGCCCATTACCCCGCACTGCCGATTATCAGGACCCCTGAAACGCTTTTCCTGCAAGCCGATCAGGCGCTTTACGCCGCAAAACGCGCCGGGAGAAATTGTATCATGGCGACAGAAGCACTCGAAAACCAAAAATGGGAAGTCTTAGTCTAAAGTCGTTCTGAATGCAGTCCTTCTGATGGAGAAAGCCCTGGTAGAAATATGACTGAAACAAACCGAGAATATATCCGTGTCAACGCTGCCTGTCCGATACTTTATCGTGTCCTGGATGCTGAAGAGAATGTTGAGCAGAACGCGGACTTTGAAAAAAGCCGCTTTGATCCGCTTTCCCTGATTGGAAGCCACCAGATTGCATCAACGCTCGACGTTGTCGGAGACCCAAAAGACGGGCAGATGTTGGAGCTGCTGCTTTGCATTGACTGGAAGCTTAATTATCTGATTAAAACACAGTCGCGTGAGGAAGATAAAAAGCTTTTTCCTCACGAAGGAATCGTCAACGACTTGAGTGGATCGGGTCTGGGGTTTTCTTCGGAAAGAGCCGAAGCAGTCGGCACCAAACTTCAGTTTAAGCTGATTCTGCCCGTTTTGCCTTTTAGTGAAATGCATATTGATGGCACGGTGATTCGATCCGTGGAAAAGGGCTGCAATGAAGATTCGACGCCCAAATATGAAATCGGGCTCGAATATTCAGAGATCAGAGCAGCAGATCGTGAAGCCATCTTTCGTTTTATCGTCAAAAGAGAACGACAAATTCGCTTAGAAAAACGTGCACAAAAAGACTCAAAGTGAAAAGCCCTGATGCGGGTTGTATCGACACAGCCTAAATTAACATGCCTTCTGGAACCAAACGCCCCTTTTCAAAACGATCTCCCGAAAGACAAGACAAATCAATCGTTTGATAGCCTCTCTGTCTTACCAGTTCAGCAATGCCTTGTCCAACAGCATAGGATTGCATCACACCGTGTCCCGAAAAAGAATGGGCCTCAATGATGCCAGGTCTCCCGGAAACCGGCCCGATGATGGCCGATTTATCTGGTGACACGGCATAAAGCCCTGCCCAACCTCCGATCTGTTTCAGGCGATCAAAATGACTGCTTCTGGCTGCCAAACGCGGCCAGATTTCTGTCATAAAAAACGACTCGCGATCAAATTCAAAGTGGTAGCCTGGGGCCTCTGAAGGTACGGCATAACCTGCCAGAAGGTTTCCGGCTTCGTGATGAAAATAGAGTCCACTCGTATCGACAATCATGCCGTAGGCGGCCAGATCAAGATCCTGGCAATGCAGCACCGAAACCTGCCGCCTCAGCGGCAGGGAAGGGATCACTTTGCCGTATAAGGCAGCGAGACGGGGCGCCCAGGAACCCGCAGCGTTAATAAGGGTTTTAAGCTTCACTTGAGTACAAAATCCCTCTTTCGGACAGTTTTGATCAACAAGGAAGCGCTCCACCTCATGTTCGGATGAGAGTGCTCGCAGTTGAACGGAAGTAGGTCGGCCTTGTTCATCAAGGTTTATTTTTTCAAGCACTTGGGCGTCTATCCAATCCACCTGGGCATTACATGTTTGGGTACGATAATAGTTTTTAAGCAGATTCGGATTGATTAAGCCATCGTCGGGAGAAAACACCGCTCGGTGGACTCCGTCTAAGCGATCAAGAAAGGGAAATCGATTTGTAATTTCGCTGAGATCCATCGGCTCAATCAGGCAGCCAGATTGTCGTAGGTGTTTAAGACTCGCCTCAAATTTTTGCCATCCCACGAGGTCATGAAGCCAAAGGTAACCCCGCTGTTGAAAAGCAAGTGCTGCGGCGTGTGTTTCGTAAAATGTAATCGATTTTTTAGAAAGTGCGACGTTGACCGCTTGATCCCAAATTGCCCGAATGCCGCCTGCATTTCGCTCGGACGACCCCCATCTTCCGGAAAGGTCACAATCAACAACGGCAATATCTTTCGCCCCAGACTCGGACAGGGCCATCGCAATGCTGCTGCCGATAATACCGCCACCAACAATCAGAATGTCATAGGAATTCTGCAAGGATTCTCTCGGTTTTTATTGGACTACACAAAGACGATCGTTCTGTTTTTAAAGACAAGTACTTTTCGCTTCATGTGATGCCAGACCGCACGGGCGAGCACCACTTTTTCCAGATCCCGTCCTTTGCGAATGAAATCTTCAACCGTATCCGTGTGACTGACACGTACAACATCCTGCGCAATAATCGGCCCGGCATCCAGCTCTGCCGTCACATAGTGACTTGTCGCTCCAATAATTTTAACACCGCGTTCGTAGGCGGCGTTATAGGGTTTCGCTCCCGGAAAGGCGGGTAGGAAGGAATGGTGGATATTGATGATTTTCTGAGGGTAGTGACGCACAAAATCATCGCTTAGAATCTGCATGTAACGCGCAAGTACAATGGCATCAATTCTGTGGGATTTTAACAAGGCAAGCTGCTTTTGTTCCTGCTCCC
>CAZRYI010000173.1:0-5050 GCA_964604255.1 uncultured Nitrospirota bacterium | reverse complement strand
GAAAATTTAATTGAGGCCCTGGAGCTCTTTTTTGAAACAGCTTCACCGGAAGAAATCAAACAAAGGCTGCACGAAGAAATCTACATTACTCAAGTGAAAGTGGCCGTTGGGTAAATTGCGAACCATATCCGGGGATGGAGTTTGCCGGATATTGGAAAAGCATCACTTTTTTAAAGTAAGACAGCGCGGTAGTCATGTTGTGATGCAAAAACAGTTGCGAGGGAATACCGTAACCGTCCCTGTTCCGCAGCATAAAGAAATTTGCGTCGGAACGCTGATGTCGATTATTAGGCAATCTGGGATTTCCCGATCAGAGTTTGAATAAAGCCTTATAGCATAAAGGAGAAAAAATCATGGCAGGTATATTTCAACGATTATTTAAGGTAGGGCAGTCAGAAGCCCACAGTGCGCTTGACAAGTTTGAAAATCCCATCAAGATGACCGAGCAGGGGATTCGAGACCTGAGAAAAGATATGCAGGAGACTTTACGATCCCTTGCAGAAGTCAAGGGTGTCACAATTCGCTTAAAACGTGAGGCGGAAGAAAGCAAGCGTTTGGCAGCCGACTATGAGCGCAAAGCCATGTTGCTGCTTCAAAAAATGCAGGACGGTTCACTTCCGGCTGCCGATGCCGAACGCCTTGCTTCGGATGCCTTGTCTAAAAAAGAAGATGCGAGTCAGAAGGCCGTGCGGCTCATTTCAGATTATGAGAAGCAGGATAAAATGTCCGCCCAACTTCAACGCAATGTCGAAAAGCTTAAATCAACCGTCTCAACCCACGAAAATGACCTCATTACCCTTCGTGCCAGGGCCAAGACAGCGGCAGCGACCCGCAAGATCAATGAGCAGTTAGCCAAGGTGGACTCGTCTGGTACCATCGCCATGCTCGAAAAGATGAAAGCAAAGGTTGAAGAAGACGAGGCGCTCGCCGAATCCTACGGCGAAATTGCCGCAGTCGATAAAAGCGTTGATGATGAAATCAATGCCGTCCTGGCGGGCAGCGGTTCTTCAAGTGGCAATGCAAGTTTGGCCGACCTGAAAGCAAAAATGGGCATCACTTAAAGCCCCAAATAGCGAGGCTAAAATGACAGGCACGATTTTACTATTGCTCGGCATTGGAGGGCTTGTTTTTTATATGATGAAAAAACGAGCAGCTGCCGATGAAGCGGATTCAGAAAACGACGCAAGCACACAAGGCTCACCGGCTTACTCAAAAGACGAGCTTCGCATTGAAAATGTCGGACCGGGTGGGATGATCCATATCTCCGGCATCGGTGAGGAGATGGAGGAGTTTGATGTCAGCATCCTCGGAAAACATCTCTATCGCGACGAAGGTTCGTCCTGGTACGAACTGGAAGGGGAATCCATCAACGGCAAGGTCTGGATTGATCTTGAAGAAGGAGATGACTTGAGCTTGTCGATCACCCTCAAAAAAGTCAAACTGCGTGACATTGGGCTTTCTAAGAAGGATTTAAAGCGAATCGACGACGAAGAAGAGGGTGAAGTCCAGTTTGAAGGCCAGACCTATCATTACGAAGATTCCGACGAAGCGACCTTTTATCGACACAGCGATGAATCCCAAGGTGAGCGCTATTATTACTGGGATTTTGAGAACGACGACGAAGACAAATTTGTCAGTGTTGAAAAATGGTCCGATGGCTCCTATGATGTCTCCTACAGTGAAGAAATTGCTTCACATCAGGTGACTGTTTTCAGTCTCAAAAAATAGGGAAGTGTTCATGACAGGTTTTGAAGAAGGTTTGGTTTATGAAATTCTGCATGGTGGCAGTCTCATCCTGCTATACATGCTGACCCTTCTTCTTTCTAAAATGGTCTACGACTATTTTACCCCTTACAAAGTGGATGAAGAGCTGCACGAAAAAGATAACGTCGCCCTGGCAACCAGCATGGCAGGTTATTTCGGGGCAACGAGCATCATCTTTGTCGGCAGTCTCTTAGGCCCTTCAAAGGGGATTTTGGAAGACCTCATGGCCGTCGGGGCTTATGCCATCCTCGGCATTTTTTTATTAAACTTGTCCCGCTTAATTAACGACCGCTTCATCCTACACCGGTTTTCAAACGTCAAAGAAATTATCGAAGACCGAAACGTCGGCACCGGTGCGGTGCAATTCGGCTCCTACTTTGCTTCAGGATTGATTGTTGCGGGTGCCATTCATGGCGAAGGCGGAGGCCTTCACACGCTGTTGGCCTTTTTTGTGCTGGGGCAAATCGCCCTCATTCTGTTTACAAAAATCTATAATTGGATCACGCCTTTTGATATTCACGATGAAATTGAACGAGACAACGTCGCGGCAGGTGTCGCCTTTGGTGGCACCTTAATTGCGGTCGGCATCATCCTCATGAAGGGAGCATCCGGTAATTTTGTTGACTGGGGTCACAACCTCTCTATTTTTGCGATGGATGTTGTCCTGGTTTTTATCCTGCTGCCGACAGTGCGCTTCTTTTTCGACAAAATCATGATGCCGAAGGCTTGTCTTGATCATGAAATTCAACATGATCAAAACTTAGGGGCCGGTTTATTAGAAATGGTCGGAGCCATTTCTTTTTCGGTGATTCTACTTTTTGCAATGGCTTAGTCTGCTGATTATTTCAAAGAAACTAAATGGATAATAAAGATAAAAAACAAGCTGCGATGGCTTTGATTGCTTTTGCCCTTTTGAGTTTTGTGTCGGCGCTTTTTTTTAATGTGACTACCGGCGGGGAAATTTCAAAAGTGTTGCCCCCCAAAGGTGGCATTGTCGGACCTATCGCAATCGACAAAGACCGTACTGTGCTCCAAATCACCGTTGCGCAGGATATCCGAAGTGACGGTGCCTGGAATCAGGTTGAGGGAGCCGTACTTGATGAGCAGAAAAACCACCTTTTCAGCTTTGGTGAAGAGTTCTGGAAAGAGTCAGGTTATGACGACGGCGGTTCGTGGACGGAAAGTAAAACCGACTACACGATCAAAGTCCTGCTGCAACGCGGGACGTATTATCTCGGATTTCAGGCAGAGCAGGTCAACCAAGTCACAGGCAGCATCCAAATCATCGCCAAGAAAAAGGGGGGCAGCGCTGTGCCGCTTTTTACCGCCGGTGTGATTGCCTTGATTCTGGGTGTCATCCTCTATCAAATGTCTGCTGCTTCAAATCCTAAAACCTTAAGAGGTTATGACCGTCCGTATTAGAGATCGTTTGAGACTGGAATGATGATAAAGAAAAACCGATTTTGCCTCAAAGGCCCAAAATGCTAAAACGCCCTTTACATAATCAACGAGGTGGGGTCTTTCTTGGCGTCATCATCGTCCTGGTCTTGATGTATGTTTTCTTAGTTTCGCTCAGTTTTCGGGGTTGGGGTTATCCGGGATTCTACGGTGGTTACGCCTATGGGCCATCATTTTTCTATTTTGGTGGTCCACGCTACTACGGTTCACCAAGTGTTAGAACCGGTAGCACGGGTGGTCCGAGTCGTCAGGGCGGCGGGCCACGCGCCGGGAAATAATGAACCCCACCATAAAATCAGGGTCGAAAAAAGAAATCTCGATTCTGATAGCTTCCATCTTCATCGCGGGGCTTTGCTCAATTGTCTATGAGCTGCTCATCAGCACCGCATCTTCCTACTTTTTAGGCGACAGCGTTAAGCAGTTTTCGATTACCATCGGCCTCTACATGGCGGCCATGGGCATCGGTGCCTATATTTCACGCCTCATCAAAACAAATCTGCTCTCTAAGTTCATCGCAGTCGAAATCACCCTGGGTTTTCTCGGCGGCATATCCGTGCCCATCCTCTATTTTTGTTATGCCTATACCGATTCCTACGAAGTCTACATGGTTCTGCTCACGCTCGCCATCGGCATTCTGATCGGCCTAGAAATCCCCCTGCTCACACGCATCATGGATCAGTATTACACCCTGAAGGTCAATATCTCGAACGTGCTTTCCATCGACTATTTAGGGGCCTTAATCGCCACCCTGCTTTTTCCCTTCATCCTCCTTCCCTTTTTAGGCACCTTCAAAAGCTCACTTTTTTTCGGTTTAATCAACATGTGCATCGGTTTTATGAACCTTTGGTGTTTTAGAGATGCGCTTAATCTGGGACGAAGGCGGCTTTATGCCATTGCATCCACCGCCGTTTGTCTTACCCTTGTTGGTCTCTTTTTATCAGCACCTTTTCTGATGGAGCAATGGAGCAGCAGCCTCTACGAAGACCGGATTATTTTCTCGAAACAAAGCAAGTACCAGAAAATTATTTTAACCAAGGCCAAAGACGACGTTCGACTTTTTTTAGATGGCAATCTGCAATTCTCATCCGTTGATGAATATCGCTATCACGAAGCCCTGGTTCATATTCCCTTCGGTCTTACTGCAAGACGAAAAAACATCCTGATTCTGGGCGGTGGGGATGGATTGGCGGTGAGAGAAATGCTGAAATATGCCGATGTTGAATCAATTACCGTGGTCGATATTGATCCCGAAATCATCACAATCTCTAAGAAAAACAAATACATAAAAGCAATGAATCAAGAAAGCCTCGAAGATGCGCGGGTGACGATCAAAAATGAAGACGCCTTTGTTTTCCTGAAAGAGCGCAAAGAGCCTTTCGACATCATCATTTCAGACCTGCCCGACCCAAACAATACCTCTCTGTCACGGCTCTACAGCCGGGAATTCTACCGCCTGATTCGTGCGCGCCTGACTAAAGGCGGCATCTTCCTCACACAGGCCACCAGCCCCTATTTTGCAAAAAAAGCCTTCTGGTGCATCAATGCTACCATTCAGGAAGCCGGAATGAAGACCTATCCCTACCACCTCTACATCCCATCTTTCGGGGATTGGGGTTTTGTGCTGGCTTCTGAAGCCGAACTGAATACGAACGCTATTCAAATTGAAGTGCCAACGCGCTACCTCGAAAACAAGATCGTCCGCAGCCTCTTTACCTTCCCGAAAGATCTCATCGAAGAAAACATCGCCTACAGCACCTTGGATCGTCCCTTGATCCTAGGCTATTATTTGAAGGGCTGGCGGCACTGGAATTAGCGAGAGAATGTATCT
>CAZRYI010000172.1:0-5058 GCA_964604255.1 uncultured Nitrospirota bacterium | reverse complement strand
AATAAAGAGAAGGCCTTTGAACGGCTGATAGGACGTTTAGAGCGGCTTAACCAGGCAGAGAAAACCCGTATTCCTACAAAAAAACGCCGGGGAGCCCGGGAAAAAGAACTTCAAGTCAAACATCAAATCCAAGGGAAAAAACGCCTGAGACAAAAACCGAATTTAGAGGATTAAAACGCTCTGAGAAATTGTCAAACCGCCCTCAATCGATTTAAAAATCAGTTACACAAAATATTTTACAAAGCCATTCCTGATATTTAAACGATTTTTCGATAGAACCGTAACTCTTGGTACCCTGTGCGGCTTCGAGAAAACCATTTGAATCTACTCTCCTTGGAATTCAAGCCTCCACTAAACAAGGTTGACTCATAGCCTCATATCAGCCAATCATCACGTGTGTTGGTTCTGGTGCGTTATTCTCAGCCATTTCCCCTGTAAATACAATGACATTCTGCCAAGTATCACAGGCCGCATCAAACCAAACCTGTCCCAAAATCGCCTCTTTGGCTGTCGTGGCCTTGTCCACATCCTTCACCGCGTTTTGCAGTGATCCCAACAGCACGCCCCAAGTGGTACGTAAACTGTTCAAGGCTACGTTGATGTCGTTGATATCTGAAATAGCAATCTCAACGCTCATCGTTAATCCATGCAAGGTAGCAATCTGTTTTTCGTCGTTGGTCAGAGATTTCTGATCACCCGCAATCGTTGTCTGATAACCCGCAATCGTGGATTCCAGATGTTTTACTTTTTCTTCGGCCTCGGCAATCGTTCCAACCCCGATCCCCGCGAGAATAAGCGATGCTCCCCCCGTAATAGGTGCCAGCAATATCCCAAAAATTGTTTCAATTATCCCGCGTGTACGGGCAGCCTTGGCTTTTGAAATCGCGCGCCGATCCGTAATCACCTGTTTTTTAAGCAATTTTATCTGCGCGTTAATCGTATTTATTTCAGACTGTATTTTTACGGCTTGGGATTGGATCTCCGATGCAGTCGTCAACATTTTTTGAAGAGGCTCATTCAGGTGCTTTTCATATCTCCCCAATTTTTGCGAATACGCTTCCAGCTGTGACACCATCGAATTAACAGGTGCTTCCAAATCCCCTAAGGCATCCATAATCTGTTGTTTTATGCCTGCATCAAAGTTCTTTACTAACTTTTTGAAAAGCCCTTCAACATTGACCTGCGCATCAACAAAACTTTGTCCGCAGGTCACAATCTGGCGCAAGATTCCCTGCTGAAAATACAGAAATCCATTTTGCCGCCAATCTACGACTAAATGTTGAACCGACCCCAGTTCGTCATTCAAGATTTTGTACCAAGATGAAGCTGAGGGTGTGACAGAAACCTCGATTAAGGACTGGTTGGACGAATGAAGCAGCAACATCGCTCCAATTGAATGTGTGATTTGTTCTTCGGTTTGTTTAGCATCAAAACTCACTGCTCAAAATTCCCCCTAACTAATCGCTGTTTTGAAAATTCCAAAACAGCGATTAGTTAATTATTTGTGTGTGTTACCAAACCTTCCGTGACATGTGCTAAATCAAGTGCTCAGGCTGCTTTTTTAGAATCCATTGGCAAAGTCTTCGATGTTGTCTCAATCTTACGGTTAACCAAAGCATTCGCTGTTGTAGTTGCCTCCTGCCATTCATTTAATGCCGCAGAAGTAAAGACACCTTGGACAATAACAGAAATAGCGTCTTCGGCTTTTTCAAGCTTATCAACAACCCCCTTCAACTCACCCTGAAATACGCCCCACTGAGTACGCAGTTTAGACAGAGCTGTCGTTGCCAATGACAGATTCGCGACTGCGGCATGGGATGCCATCGCCAAGCCTTGAAGTGCGACCAACTGGCGTTTGTCATCTGCTTTTTCAGCTTGATCCTTTGCAATTTCATCGAATTGCTCGTTGATCTTGTGTTGCATAATACCCCAGGTTACCGAACCACCGATAATCCCGGCTGCGCCAATAAATCCGCCGATGGCCAGACTTGCACCACCCGTTTCTGGCGCAAGTGCGATACCAACGATCAATGCAAATATGCCAATACCAATCGCGGCAGCTGATGCAGCAATCGCCTTATTCTCGTTATCAATATAGGTATGCAGGTTTTTAATCGCATTGTTCATCTTGTCTATATCCCCCTTCAATGCAATTTCTGCAGATTGAATATTGGAGGCACCGCTGGACAAGGCATTGTGAGCCGCCATGACTTTCTTGCCCCATGCTTCGAGGTCTACAGAAATCTTCTCGATCTCAGCGATTGACGTATTCACACTTGGTACCAAACCTTGACTAATTAATTCCTTGATTTCCACGACGTATTGGTTGTCTTTGCCGGATTCAGAACCGTGTTTTTTGACGATGTCTAAAATTTGCTTCGTTACCGCATCATACGTTGGACCGAAATTAAGAATCTGCAAAGGAATAGTCTGACTAACTTGCTGGCCAAGTGTGTTCAACCACTCATCGGCAAGGGTTTTTGCATCGCCAAGCTTTGCATCCAAATCGTCGAACCAATCCGGTTTTGGACTTGGTGCTTGAAACACCGTTTCCGAAACTCCCTGACACGCCATCGTTACCATTTGCGCGGCCGTATAGGATGTTCCTGTTTTTCCCTCTAAATTATTTTTAGCTGGTGTTAAGGCAGTTGTTTGAGCAGTCATTTTTCCTCCAATTTTTAAGTTAAAGTTAGCGATAATTTTTTAGTCAACAAACCTGGGTTGATCTTGGATTTTGCAATATCAAGTGTGACCGGTGTCCCAACCTGAAAATCACTATCCATTATTTTTTGAACAAACTGGGTAATCACCTCCCAATTTGTCGCCGCGACATCCAGTGTTAGTAAATCAAAATATTGATCCGGCGATGCACCCGCTTTCAGGGCATTGATGGCATCTGTTACCTTGATCTCTTCTCTGGACCAAAGTTTGATTATCACTGGCAGCGCATCACGAGAGGCAAGATACCTTTTCTCGAGATTATAGAGAACTTGCAGGGTGCCTTTTGTCAGCGCCAAACCTTGGGCTTCATTCGAAAGCTGCTCTTGCAGCTTGGCAACGCGCGTCATCGTTTCGATCAGCTTTTCGTTGTCTTCGATAATGTCGTAAAAGCTTTTTCCAATGGCAAAAACAGTTGTTGCGATGCCAACAATCGGAATGCTCGCCTCTGCTCCCGCCGCACCTGCTGCGTACAGCAAGGACATCATGCTCGACACATAACTCTTTCCGCCGCTAAATACATCACTCGTCAGTTTTGCACCGTAACTCGCCGCCAGTTGCTCTAGCCCACCGATCTCGCCAGCAAGCTTTAACATCAGCTTTTCTTCTTTACCCAATTCAGTCCACCCTACTTGGATGGACTCATCAATTTGAGGCAAAACAGCGCTGAATTTCGATCTGCAAGTACTCAGATCAGCATCCGCGGCTTTGCAGTTTTTAATGTTCTCCCGCAAAGCTGGCAAAAGCACATCTTCGAGAACTTTAATCCAATTTTCTTTGGTTTTAAAACCACTGACCTTGGCCGTATCAGCAAGCCCTTTAAACGTCGAGCCGTAATTTATAAATGACAAAGGGATCGGGGACCAAATATCCGCACGTTGGTTGTGCCAGTCGTAGGAGTCTGTGCTCAAGGTCTTTAACTCGTTACGGACATGCGGCAACCAATCGGGGTCTTTTGGTAACTTGACAATCCGTAGGCTCGTTATTGTCGTCGCAAAACCATCTAAAGACAGTATACTTTGATATGATTCTGTCAGATCGTTCTGAGAAGAATTAATGTCAGGTGCTAACATGGTGAATACCTCCTTTGTGCCGGGTTAGTCGGCTTTGACGTTAAGATATGGATCAAAGGTCATATTTTTTCCGTCAAAAGACAAAGTACAGTTATATTGGTATCTAGCGGTCGCACCTTGAGACTCGACACGTCCAGACCAGACTTGCTCACCACCAGGAAGTTCGGTCTCGCGCGGCTTACAAATATTTTTGGTGATAATCTCTCCCTCAAAGCTGGTGATGTGCACATCATTGCCAGGATTTACCGGCACGACGCTCCAAATAATAATTTGGCCATCTTTGCATGTCGTCACAAGCTCTGCCTGACCTTCACTACCCGACCCAAAATACTTGTTTGTATCGATCAAATAGATGTTTGCGGTAAGGTTACCGCTTGCCAGTGCCCCTTCTACATCAACAACCATCAATACATTGATATTATTCATCACTTTTCTCCTCGCTTGTTTCTCGGTTTAAAATTGATTTGCTAAACGACCTTCAGGTGGGCGCTGAAGGTCAGGGTCTCAGAGCCGATGCTCATCGACACAGTGTATGGAAAATTCCCCACCGATCCGCGGGTTTCAACTTGCCCGCCCCACGCTCCATTTCCAAGCGTGATACTCTCACGGGGCACGCAAACTTTGGCCCTAAGCATCTGGCCGGAAAATCCACTAACAGCCACCGCATTACCCGGATTTACCCCCACCGCGTACCAAACTACGACTTGACCATCCTGAACAACAGTGTGTAAATCGCTCTGTCCTTGCTGCCAAGATCCAATGTATTTGTTGGTGTCCACCATGTATACATTGTTAGTCAAGGATTTCGAGCTGAGCGCCCCTTCGGCATCAACAGCAATGAGAACATAAATTTTATTCATATTTAGTGTATCCGTATTGAAAACTCACAGACCTACCCTCTCTTGTTATTTATTTTTTGTATAAAGAATATGAGACAACTTTATCTCATATGTGGATAAAACTTCAACGCCAAAAATATCAATATCTTTCCTATCCGAACAACTCAACCTAGGAAAAAATCAATTTTTCCAGAGAAAATAGTGAACCTTAAAAGAAAGGCCCAGAATAAAAATCATCCGGATACAAAATATATTGGTAATTTGGGTGTGAACACTTGATCGTCTCAAGTATTAACTTGGCAATTAGACATTGAGCATTAGCGGAGTCCACCTCATGTGCTGAGGTTTTGACACAGAAGCCCTGACCAAAAAGGGTGAATCTCAGCCGTAGGCCTGCAATATTTTTCGCTCTTCCGCACCGCCCTTTT
>CAZRYI010000171.1:0-5059 GCA_964604255.1 uncultured Nitrospirota bacterium | reverse complement strand
TGGTTTTGATTTTTTTTGTTTGATGATTTTCAAGGTGAGTCGCCAGTTTTCAAGATCTGCTTCATCAATCATGACTTCGACCTTTTGGCCGAGTCGATAGCGAACGCGTCTGGTTTTCCCGATGAGGCTATGCGTTTTTTCGTCGTGCAGGTAATAGTCGTCACTTAAACTGCTGACATGCACCATGCCTTCGACAAAGAGTGCATCCAGCAGGACATAAAATCCATGTCCGCTGACACCGGTAATCAGACCCTGATAGCGCTTGCCGATTTTATCGGCCATGAACTTCACCTTTTTCCGCTGGATCAGCTCTCGCTCGGCTTCTACTGCAACTCGCTCTCGAACTGAGGCCTGTTTTGCTATGGCAGGTAACTTCGTCCGCCATCGCTCCTTTTCCGGCTCGGGCAGCTTTGAGTGCAAAACCCATTTGAGCAGTCGATGCACAATGAGGTCGGGATAGCGCCGGATTGGAGAAGTGAAGTGACAATACTCGGTCGAGGCCAAACCGAAATGCCCCTTGTTTT
Source organism: uncultured Nitrospirota bacterium (assembly GCA_964604255.1). Taxonomy (GTDB): domain Bacteria; phylum Nitrospirota; class Nitrospiria; order SBBL01; family JAADHI01; genus JAJDBU01. The sequence goes on along the minus strand of CAZRYI010000171.1, from coordinate 4,535 downwards.
CCTCGGAATATACTGCCTGTCGCATGGCCCGTAGCAGAACCTGATTCATGAATGTTTCTTCCGGGTGTCCCTTGAGCAAGGTCAGTATATCGCTCAGAGCTTTGGCGCTGAGTTTTTTTTCGGCCTTTTTGTCCGTCTCTTTTTCGATGCGTTTTTTCTTCAAACCAAAATGGCGGAGCAGTTCATTAAAACCTGCAATGCGCTCTTCTGTGGGTGGCTCGTGAATGCGATAGATCATGGGCAATGTGCGAATCGTCATATAGTGGGCGACGGTTTCATTTGCGGCCAGCATAAATGCTTCGATGATGCGATGGGCAACATTGCGCTCTGCACGAACGATGTCCAGGGTTTCTCCCTCCGGGCTCAGGACGATCAGGGCTTCAGGCAGGTCAAAATCCAAACTGCCACGTTTGTGGCGGATGGCCTGACACTGCAATGCCAGGGTCTGCATCCAGGAAAATTGCGGCAGCAGTTCGGCATAACGTGTTTGCAGCTCTGGTGTTGCATCTTCAAGTATCTGCCGGACGTTTTCATAAGTCATGCGCTCATTGCTTTGAATGATGCTTTCGTAAATCCGCTGTTTGACCTTCTTTCCACTTTCATCAAAGTCCATCTCAACCGTCAGTGTCAGGCGATCCAGGCCCGGTTTCAGGCTACAGACCCCGTTAGATAACACTTCCGGCAACATGGGCAGGACTTTGTCGGGAAAATAAACGGAAGTCCCCCGCTGAAAGGCTTCCCGGTCGAGCGCGCTATTCTCATTGACATAGTGGGCTACATCGGCAATATGCACCCAGAGGCGATGGCCTGAAGCCTGCTTTTCAATTGAGATGGCATCATCAAAGTCCCTTGCATCCTGACCGTCGATGGTCACGGTTGGAAGTGTTCGCAGATCCTTGCGCCCCGCAATCATCTCTGCACTGATTTTTTCTTCAATGGTCGCTGCTGCCTGAGTGACTTCCTCTGGGAACGCTGCTGAAAGCCCGTAGGAAGCCATGACAATTTCGTTGTCGATGTGGGGAGCATCCGGTTTGCCCAGAATCTTGGTGATTCTGGCTTCGGCATTGAAGCGTTTTGTGGGATAGGCGAGAATTTCCGCCTTAACGATATCTCCGTGTTCTGCAATCAAAGCACTACCCTTTGGAATAAAAAGGTCGTGCACAATGCGTTGCTCGGCAGGAATGACAAATCCATAGTCTCTTTCAACTTCATAACGACCGACGAGATGTTTGTGAGCGCGTTCAATGATTCGGACAATGCGGCCTTCCCGTTTTCCGCCTGTTTTTCTCACTTCGATGCGCGCGGCAACATGATCTCCGTGCATGGCTTCGTTCAAGTGTCTGGCGTTGATATAGACATCGCTTTCTCCTTCATCGTCTGGCAGCACAAAACCATAACCATCTCGATGGCCTCTGAAGCGTCCGACCACCAGGTCTATTTTTTGCGGCAGTGCGTAACGATTGTCTTGAATTTGGATGACCTCGCCATTTTTCACCATTTTTCGGAGATGGGCTTTGATTTCAGGCTGATCCGATTTGTGACATTTCAGCACTTTCATCAGTTCTTTAATTAGAAGGGGATGGCGCGATTGACTCAAGGCTTCCCGCAATGTTGCCTTGATATTCTGGCTGAGACTTTCTCGATTCATGGCCGCGATTATAACAGATCCTGAAGGAAGCGCTGATCAAGTCCTTAATTGACACAATTCAACGCCGACTTTTATACTCTCGCCCTATGCCAAGCATGATAATTGGAACAGGACGCGCACTGCCAAAGCGGGTGGTGACAAATGACTTGCTCGCGGAACGACTTGCGATCAGTGCGGCGGACATTGCAAAAAGAACAGGTATTATCACCCGACATTGGGCCGATGAGGACGAAACCACTGCGAGCCTCGCGATTGCAGCCTCTCAAAAAGCCTTACTTGCAGCAGGACTTAAAGCAGAGGCCCTGGACTTGATTCTTGTCACCACCACTTCGCCCGACATGTATTTTCCTTCAAGCGCCTGTTTGGTACAACACGGGCTTTCTGCTCGAAACATTCCCGCTTTTGATCTCAACGCCTCTTGCTCAGGATTTTTATATGCCCTTTCCATTGCGGATCAATATCTCTCCAACGGCTCGGCAAACTATGTGCTGATTGCCTCATCGGAAATTAAATCGAGGTCACTGAATCCCGAAGATGCTGCAACGAGCATTTTGTTTGGCGATGGGGCAGGGGCAGTCATTCTCACAAAAGGCGCATCCGGCATCTGCAAAATCAATCTGGGTGCGGATGGCAGTCGTCACAACTTGATTCGGCTTCCGGCGGGCGGATCACTGGAAACTTTGAGTGCAAAATCATTGGCAGACGGGCGACATTACATGCAGATGTCGGGACAGAAGCTTTTCCGAAGCGCTGTCAAAACAATGGAACGCGAACTGCTTCAGTTTTTAAAATCGCTCTCACTTTCTTTTGATCAGGTTGATCATTATATTTTTCATCAGGCAAATTTAAGAATTTTAGAGGCTATTTTAAGGCGTAATGCCATTCCGGCAGATCGTGTACATATCACCCTTTCCCGTTTTGGCAATACCTCCTCTTCCACCATTCCAATTGCGCTGGATGTTGCGATGGAAGCAAAAAAGATCAAAAAAGGGGAGCGCGTCCTACTCTCTGCTTTCGGTGGTGGCCTCACCTGGGGCAATGCCCTTATTAAGTACTAAGATCGTATCAAAATACAGGAAGGCGAGAAGCGGCCATCTACTGCGTTGCATTCGCTTGGATTATCAATGGATAGTCCGCTCTCATGCGCCTTGCAGCTCACCACTTCTCGCCTTCCTGAAACCGCCTCTTCACTCTTGACATGACCCTCAGTTTCTGTGCATTTCGGGTGTACGCCTGTGCTAACATGTTGTATAGTTAGAATGCTTGTAAATTAGGAAACAAAAAACATGATATTAAAAAATAAAAAGTCGGGATCAGCCGGATCTTCCGGCTCGGATCGACAAGAAGATGAGGTGGAAGAGACGCCGGAATCTACAATAAAATTGCTTGTTGTGGATGATGACGACGCAATTTTGACCCAGATGAAATGGGGCCTTGCCAACGACTACGAAGTGAGTCTTGCAGCAGATGGCAAGCAGGCTCTAGACACCTTTAAAAAAGAACATCCCCCCCTGGTCGCCCTTGATCTTGGTCTGCCACCGCATCCCCGAACTGAAGTCGAGGGCCTGAGAGTACTGAAAGAGATCTTGGACGAGGCACCCAAAACAAAGGTCATTATCGTTTCCGGCAATATGGAGCGCAGCAATGCAATCAAAGCCGTGACCCAGGGGGCCTACGATTTTTTTTCAAAACCCATCGATTTAAACGAGTTCAAAACGATTCTAAAAAGGGCCCACCACCTCTATGAAATGGAGATGGAAAATGAACGGCTCCAACGTCAGATTGGCGGCGCGACCATCGGTCACATTGAAGGCCAGTCGCCGCAAATGCAGCAGATCTTCGGCGCAATTCGACAGGTTGCCGTGACCGATGCACCCGTTCTGATTATGGGAGAGAGCGGCACGGGAAAGGAGTTGATTGCAAAGGCGGTTCATGAAACCAGTCCGCGTTCAGAGAAGCCTTTTGTGGCGATCAATTGCGGATCAATTCCAGGAGAACTGCTTGAATCCGAACTCTTTGGTCATGAAAAAGGGGCCTTCACCGGGGCGCATCAGCGAAAAAAAGGGAAGATCGAATTTGCAGAAGGTGGCACACTTTTTCTGGACGAAATCGGAGAGATGCCGATGGTTCTGCAAGTCAAACTCTTGAGATTCTTGCAAGAGTTTACTTTGGTTCGCGTCGGCGGTCAGGAAGAGATCCAAACAGATGTCCGCATCGTAGCAGCGACCAATATTGATATTGACGCCGCAGTCAAGGCCGGGACTTTTCGCTCCGACCTCTATTTTCGACTTAATGTAGTCCCCCTAGTGCTCCCTCCGCTTCGGGATCGGGAAGGGGATGTGGCCCTGCTGGCAAACATTTTTTTCCAGCGTTTTGTGACAGATTACAAAAAGCCCCTGAAGGGCATGAATCAGGATGCGATGGACTTATTGGCATCCTATCCCTGGCCCGGAAACGTCCGGGAATTGGAGAACAAAATCAAACGCGCAGTCATTATGTCAACGGGCCGTGTGCTCAAAGACAGCGATTTTGACTTGCCCGCCGCTTTTAAAAAGCTGGAAATGCGAAGCCTCAAATCGGTTCGGGAAGAGGTTGAACGGAATTGGATTACCAAGGTACTCAAAGCAAACAAGGGCAATATCAGTCGCAGTGCGGGCCATCTGAAAATCAGTCGTCCGGCGCTTTATGAAGCCTTGGAACGGCTTGGAATCGAAAAATAAATGGTTAAAGTTTTTATCATCGGAGCTGGGCAGGGCGGCGAATCGGTTTTGAGTCGCCTGCTCAAGTTCAACTGGATTCAAATTGTCGGCGTCGCCGATACCAATGCGAAGGTGGCAGCCACAGATTAATGTACAGATAAACAGCGCTAACCAGAAAGTGGCTGATG
>CAZRYI010000170.1:3613-5069 GCA_964604255.1 uncultured Nitrospirota bacterium | reverse complement strand
AAAGTCTGCACACGTTCGCGCATTTCCTTGGCCGATTTATTGGTAAAAGTCACCGCCAGAATCTGAAAAGGCGAAACCTGCAAGGCTTCAATGAGGTAGGCAATGCGATAAACAATGACACGGGTTTTACCACTGCCCGCACCCGCCAAAATCAGGAGTGGCCCTTCGGTATGGGAAACTGCTTCTCGTTGCTCAGGATTTAATTTGGATAAAATGGGATGCATGATCAAAACCTTGGTTTACGGTTCAAAGTTGAGAGTTCAAAGATAAATTCAAAGTCAAAATCAATTTTTTTAGTACTTAACTGTCAACCAACTGATTTATTCCACCGTTACACTTTTTGCCAGGTTTCTGGGCTGATCGACATCGGTGCCACGGGTGACAGAAATATGGTAGGCCAGCATTTGCAGGGGGATGGTCATGAGGATGGGACTGAGCTTGTCTGAAACCTTGGGAATAAAAAAGATTTCGTCCGCAATAGAAGCAAGGTCTGTATCGCCTTCTTCGGCAAAAGCGATGATGATGCCGCCACGCGCCTTCACTTCCATCACATTGCTGATGACTTTGCCATAGACCTTGTCTTTTGTCGCCAGAATCACCACGGGCATATTTTCATCAATCAGGGCAATGGGACCATGTTTCATCTCTCCCGCCGGATAACCCTCGGCATGGATGTAGGAAATCTCTTTGAGTTTGAGTGCGCCTTCCAAAGCAACGGGATAAAGCAGACCCCGACCGAGATAGAGAAAATCGCGATAACGGAAATACCTTTTTGAAATGGCTTCAATGCGTGCTTCGTGTTTTAAAATTTCTTCGATTTGTTTGGGCAAGCGAATCAATTGATGGATCAAGGTTTCAGCTTTCTCTTTTGAAAGCGCGCCTCGTAAGCGACCTAAATGGATGGCGAGCAGAGTCAGCGCCGTCAACTGCGTGGTAAAAGCCTTCGTAGATGCCACGGAAATTTCCGGGCCGGCGTGGGTATAAAAAACAGCATCGGTCTCCCGGCTGATGCTGCTGCCAACCACATTGCAGATGGAAAGCGTTGGTGCATTTTTGGACTGGGCCTCACGAATGGCTGCCAAAGTGTCTGCCGTTTCGCCGGACTGAGAAATCCCGATCACCAAATCATCTTCTGAAAGGAGCGGGTCGCGATAGCGGAATTCGGAAGCGATATCCACCTCGACCGGCAACTTTGCAATGTCTTCCAAAAGGAACTTGCCCACAAGCGCTGCATGCCAGGAAGTCCCACAGCCCACTAGCACAACCCGTTTGCAACGTTTCGCCACGGCTTCATTAATCTCAGCTTCGCCCAAAATCACTTCGCCGTCTTCCTGAGCCACCCGTCCCCGAATTGTATCGACGATCGCCCGTGGTTGCTCGTGGATTTCCTTTTGAAGAAAATGACGATAGCCTCCTTTTTCGGCCATGACCGGATTCCAGGAGATCTTCTGGCTTT
>CAZRYI010000170.1:0-3513 GCA_964604255.1 uncultured Nitrospirota bacterium | reverse complement strand
CCTGCCTGCTGAAGCCCTTTTTTGAGCGAGATATAGTTTTCAATAATGCCGTTATGCACCAGCACGAGGGAGCCGGATCGATGGGGATGGGCATTTTCTTCCGAGGGTTTTCCGTGGGTTGCCCAGCGTGTATGCCCGATGCCAGAAGGACTGTCCGCTTGTGTCGGAGGCAAAATCGCTTCAAGCGAGGACAGTTTGCCGACAGATCGTTTTACATCAATCGCGCCCTCGGTAAAATAAGCAATGCCCGCAGAATCGTAACCTCTGTATTCAAGCCGCCTTAAACCATCCACCAACATTGAGACCACATTTCGATGGCCCACATATCCCATGATGCCACACATACTTTAGACTCCTTTTTGTCTTGCGCGTCTTTTTTTAGCCCATTCCGCCCGATTTTCCTGTTTGCAACGTGAAATCGCCAGGGCATCAGGAGGCACATCTTCTGTTACTGTCGTCCCGGCAGCAATCAATGCACCTGCTCCGAGCCTCACGGGCGCAATCAACTGCGTATCGCTGCCAATAAAAACGCCGTCTTCTATAATCGTTTGATCTTTTTTATAACCGTCGTAATTGCAGGTAATCGTGCCCGCGCCGATATTCACCCCTTTACCGATGATGGCATCGCCCAGGTAGCTCAGATGGTTGGCTTTTGAGCCTTCGCCCAATTCTGTTTTTTTCATCTCGACAAAGTTTCCAACCTTCGCACCTTTGCGAACCAAAGATCCGGGGCGAAGATGGGCAAAGGGCCCGATTGCCGCACCCGATTCGATCACTGCGTTTTCGATCACACAATGGTCTTTGATGATCACATCATCTGCAATTTCACTGTCAAGAATGCGTGCGGTGTAAATTTGAACCCCGGAGCCAATGACTGTCTCACCCTCAAGACAAACACCAGGATGAATGACTGTATCCGATCCAATGGTCACTGCTGAACCGATGCGAACCTGAGCGGGATCTATCATCGTGACACCTTCATTCATCCAATGGCGATTGATTCGTTTTCGCATCACTTCTTCCACGGTAGCAAGGTCAGCACGACTGTTGACACCAAGGACCTCTTCGCGCTTCGCTTCAACACCCACCAGGTGTGCACCCTGCGAAACAGCGATGCCGATAATGTCGGTCAAATAATATTCTTTTTGTTTGTTGTCGGATTTCACTTGCGCCAAGGCTTCAAATAGAAAGCTGGCATCACAAAGATACACCCCAGTATTGACCTCGGTAATCAAGCGTTCTTTAGGCGTCGCATCCTTTTCTTCAACAATACGTGCGATAGCTCCCGATGTTTGACGTACTATCCGACCATAGCCTGTCGGATTTTCGAGGCGAACCGTCAAGAGACCGACAGTTGCATTTTCTTTTTGATAACAGTCATAAAAATGACGAAGGGTTTCTTCACGCAGCAGGGGGGTGTCGCCATTTAAAATCAGTACCGGCCCCCTAAAATCTTTCAAGGCTTTGGCCGCTTTGCGAACGGCATCTCCCGTGCCAAGCGGTGGATTCTGCAACAAGGGCGTCACACCCTGCTCTTTTGCCAGAGCCGAAACAGCTTCGGCCTGATGACCGACAATTAAAAATGCCTGTTCAAATTCGAGCGAACGCACGAGATCAATCACATGGGAAACCATCGGTCTGCCAGCCAGGGGATGCAATACTTTGGCCAGCCGGGATTTCATACGTGTGCCTCGGCCCGCGGCAAGAATAATGGCTGCGCCTTCCATCTTATGCTCCCTCCGTAACTGGCGTTTTTTCAGGAAGGTCTCGTGAGACCTTTTGTTTTGCAGACAAGTGGCTTTGGTCAATCACCAAGTCCGGGCTGTGCAGACCGATTGAAAAGACAATTTTCATCGCCTCCTCAACAGTCACCGTCACCGGAATTACGTCCGACTCCGGCACCAGAATAATAAAACCTGAGATCGGGTTGGGCACCGTCGGAATAAAAACAGAGAGCACATTTTCAGAGATCGGTGCAATGCGATCTATGGTGCTTGCTTTTTCCCCGACAACAAACACGTAGGTAAAAAGACCTTTTTTTGGATATTCAAGCATCACCACGCGGCTGAAATTTTTCTTTTCCCCTGTTTGCATTGAAACCGTATCAACAACCGACTTCACCATCGAATAGATATTGCGAACCAGCGGCACACGATCCAAGAGTCTTTCCCACAAACCAAATATTTTCTTCCCGAAGATATTCGTTGTGAAAAGACCTGCCGCCATGATCAGGCAGACGAGCAACAGAATGCCAAAACCAGGGATATAATACAGTCCCCGGCTTTGCATCAGGTTTCCCAAGACCCCCTCCATCGTCACAAAGAGGGTCTTCAAAACCAGATAGGTTCCCCACATCGGCACAACAACCAATAAACCGGTAAAAAAGAGGCGTTGAATATGGGCTTGTTTTTTCTTAGGGGGTTTTATTTTATTGGCGGGATTTGATTCGTTCTCTTCAGAGGAAGGTGATGAAGGTGTCGTCATGATTATCCTAAAATGGTTTGTTCAAAGTGGGTCATCATACTGCCCCGGCTAAAGGCTTGCAAGGAAATATTGCCAGTTTTCTCGATTTTATAGGCAAAGCAGGCGCTTCGCATTTTCAAACAGAATTTTGTCCCAGATCTCCGGTTTAAATCCGACCTTTTTGAAATCAGCGATCCAGCGTTCTGGGCTTAAAAAAGGATAATCGGAGCCGAAGAGCACCCGGTCTTGCAAGAGGGTGTTGGTATATTTGATCAGGGAGGGTGAAAAATATTTCGGAGACCAACCCGACAGGTCGATATAGACATTGGTTTTGTGAACCGCTATCGCCAGCATCTCCTCCTGCCAGGGCCAGGAAGGGTGCGCACCGATAATGGTTAAGTCAGGAAAATCCGCAGCAATATCATCAATGTAGGGAATGGGTTGCGCGTATTTCAGCTTAAGACCATTCCCGCCCCGCACACCCGCGCCAACCCCGGTCGTCCCTGTATGAACCAAGAGGGGAATTTTCAATGCGCTACAGGTCTCCCAAAGTGGGTAAAACCTTCGGTCATTCAGGTAAAAAGCCTGCACAATGGGATGCAGCTTCAAACCTTTTAGGCCAAGCTCTTTGACCGCTCGCTCCAATTCAGCCACGGCCAGCCGTCCCTTCCAGGGATCGACCGACGCAAAACCAATGAACACATCGGGATAGTCCCTTACGGCTTGCGCCACATAGTCATTCGTCACCGGTGGCAGGCCCGTTGCTGTTTCAGCATCCCAGGCCAGCAGTACCGCCTTCATGTCAATCTTGCGGTAGTAAGCCACCATTTCAGCCATGCTGACTATCGCATCATCGCGATGAAAGTAAGACAGGGCATCGGCGATATATTTCCCCCCGGCATCTACCAGGTATTCCTTGGTGGCAGGATGAACATGCATGTCGATTGCGCGCATCGTGAAATTGCTCTAAAAAGGAAAGGCTGTATAGAAGGATAGCGCTGTTTGATCCACAAGCCTTAGTTCCATACCCAAAGTCGCGTTCTGATTCAT
>CAZRYI010000169.1:0-5108 GCA_964604255.1 uncultured Nitrospirota bacterium | reverse complement strand
CATAACCCGCATCTGAGTGTTTCAAAATGGAGGCCTCGCCTCCCAGGGGCAAGGCCCCTTCGGCCACAACCACTATCGAAAAACGACGTCCCTGACCGTAACGACCGATAATTTTTTTGCAGACTTGATCCATTTGAAAAGGGATTTCGGGAATGAGGATGACATCCGCCCCGCCAGCGATGCCCGCTTCAAGAGCGATCCAACCCGCGTATCGCCCCATGACCTCGACCACGATAACGCGATGGTGGCTTGCGGCCGTTGTGTGAAGTTTGTCGAGGGCCTCGGTGGCCGTATTGACTGCGGTTTGAAAACCAAAAGTCAGATCAGTACTGCGAATGTCGTTATCGATTGTTTTCGGGATGCCGACAATGGGAACGCCGTCTTTGTGCAAGCCGTGCGCAATATTCATGGTTCCGTCTCCCCCCATGGCAATGAGGCAGGACAGGTCAAGCTCTTGAACGCTGCGCGCGACTTCTTCGGCCAAACTGCCTTTATTTTCGTCGGCCTTTTGTACCTTGGCTGAACTCATGCCACTTGTCGCCCACAAGATGGTGCCTCCCATCGGCAGGATGCCCCGAATACTTGACTCGGTCATTGGGCGGATTTTTACGGGTGCGCGAAGCCCTTCGTAGCCTTCTTCGATGCCGATGATGTTCCAGTTGTGTTTTGTTTTTGCCGATTTCACTATGGCCCGGATCACTGCATTGAGACCCGGACAATCTCCGCCTGCTGTTAAGACACCTATGTTCATTCAGACTCCCGTATTGTTTTTTTAAGGTTTTGATAGTGTTTGATGTAGGCACGGCTGGAGCGATCCCAGGAATAATCTCCGGCCATGCCATTTTTCATTAGGGTGCGCCATGTGGTTTTATTCTTGAATAAAACGCAGGCTTTCTTAATCTGTTTCAGCAGGGCCTTTCCGGTATAGGCCTTAAATTTGAAACCGTTTCCGCGACCTGTTTTTGGCTGAAAGGTTTTGACTGTGTCATCCAAACCACCGGTTGCACGAACGATGGGTACGGTGCCGTATCGAAGACTCATCATCTGATTTAAACCGCAGGGTTCGTAGTGGGACGGCATTAAAAAGAGGTCGGCTCCTGCCTCAATGCGATGTGCCAGTTTTCCATCATACGCAATCCTGACAGCCATTTTATGGGGGTAACGCTTCGCGAAGTCTTCAAGTAAGTCTTCATACTCTTTTTCGCCCGTCCCCAAAACAACCAGTTGCAGGGGTTCTCTTAAGAGCTTTTCAAGAATTTGGGCAATCAGATCGAGTCCTTTTTGCTCGACCAGACGCGAAATGATGGCAAAAAGCGGCGTGCTTTTCAAAACCGGCAGGGCAAATTCTTTCTGAAGTGCTACTTTACAGGCTTGTTTGCCTGAAAGATCGGTAATGTCATAAGCAGCGGCAAGGTGAGGGTCAGCGCCGGGGTTCCATTCGATGGTGTCTAAACCATTCAAAATACCCAGCAAGTCCGCACGTCGGTCTTTCAAAACACCTTCCAGGCCATGTCCGAAAGTCGGGCTTTGAATCTCTTTTGCATATTTGAGGCTGACGGTTGAAAGCAGGTCGGCGTAATGCAGGCCACCCTTTAGAAAGTTGATCTGCCCGTAAAACTCAAGCCCTTGATAGTTAAAATGCTGCCAGCTCAGGTTCAGCAGATGCCAATCTAAATGCCAAAAGAGACCTTGATAACCCAGATTATGGATGGTGAAAAAAGACGCAGTGTTTGGGAAATCGCTGGCGTAAGTCGTTTTAAGGTAGAGCGGAATCAGGGCAGTGTGCCAATCATGGCAATGTACGATGTCTGGTTTTAGGCCCAGTATTTTTGCCGCTTCCAGCACCGCCCTCGAAAAAAAAATGAAGCGTTCGGCATTGTCCTGGTAGGCGCCTTCCTGCGTGCCGTAAAGTCCCGGTCGATTAAAATAGTGGTCGTGGGCAATAAAATAAGTTGTCACGCCTTCCTGCTCAGCCTGGTAGAGCTGCGCCCTTTCGTGGCGATTTGAAACGGGCACTGAAATTTCTTTTCCGCTTGATTTGATAAAGTGTTTTTCTAGGTCGATTCCTGCATAAAGCGGCAAAAAGGTGGTGACACAAAGCCCTTTTTTCTGGAGGGCCGCCGGAAGTGCGCCACCCACATCGGCCAGTCCGCCCGTTTTAATATAGGGAACAGCTTCCGAAATAGCGAAGACGACATTGAGTGTTTCTGGAGAGGCCTTTGTTGCGCTGATTGTTTTTTTTACCATGGGTGTTTTCCAGTAGGTTATTGTTGCCTAAATACAACAACACGTATTTTGAGTGTATGACTTATGCAACAAACGCACTTTTCATTAGAAATCCTGCAAACAAAATACTACGTAATTCATTGATAAAGCTAAGTATTTTTTTATGTCTTGCTTCTTGGATGTTTTGGCCTCTATTTTGCTTTACTGGTATGAACAATACGTCAGTATTCGTTTCGGTACTCATCTTAAAAAAACGAGGTTGTTCTGCATGGCACAGGAAAAAACAATTCAAAACAGTGTTTCTTGTCGAGGGGTTGGACTTCATAGTGGAAAAATGATCCATCTCCGGCTTATTCCCGCTGATCCGGGTGAGGGCATTGTTTTTGTCCGAACAGATCTGGGGCATGCTGAGATTCCTGCGGATGCAGTGCATGTAATTCCTTCCCAATTTTCTACCATAATCGGAACAGAAGGGGCAACAGTGCAAACGGTTGAACACCTTCTGGCTGCGATATCGGCGCTGGCAATCGACAATCTACGCATCGAACTTGATGGCCCTGAAATTCCGGCAATGGATGGCAGTGCTTCCCCCTTTATCGCACTCCTGTTAGAGGCCAGAACCATTGAACAGGCAAGGTCGCGATCCTTTATTGAAATCCTGAAACCCATTCGTGTCTCAGAAGAAGGAAAGTCGATTACCGTTCGTCCGGGTTCGTCATTCGAGATTTCCGTTAAGATTGATTTTGATCATGCTGTCATTGCCAAACAATCCTATCGCTACTGGCACAGTCAGAATGCTTTTGTCGAAGAAATCGCCTCGGCGAGAACATTTGGTTTCTTAAAGGATTTTGATGCACTGAAGGCCCAGAGGCTTGCAATGGGTGCTTCACTCGACAATGCGGTTGTTATTGGAGAGCACTCGGTCATCAATGAGCAGGGCCTTCGTTACCCTGATGAATTTGTCCGCCATAAAGTCCTGGACTTGATCGGCGATATTTCCTTACTGGGTATGCCGATTTTGGGTCGGATCGAAGCCCACTGCTCCGGTCATAAACTTCATGCGGCATTGATCGAAGAGATCATGAAGAATAAGCAGGCCTGGCGTGTTGTCACCGCACCCTCCTGCCAGAAAAAAAGAACACCCGTTTATACCGCTCCTATGTTTCAAGCTGTGGCAGTATCTGTTTAAGGAAGTGCTGGTTTAGGTACATCAAGGACAACTGACAACCAGCATTTCCGGCCTTCCTCTTTTCTCCCGTTTTTTCTCCTGAAAACCCAAGCCAGACTGAGTCAGAGTTTCCCTCAAGTTTCATTGGGGAGTTGATTCCGTACTTGTTGCGAGGATTCGTTATTTCCCCTTGATTTGCAATATAAAAAAAATGCCGAGGCTCGACATGTGGAAGTTGATGAGATCTTGAAATGGCGCTTCCTGGCTGTCTACTTCGGCAAAGAGTTCTGGAAATCCCCAATAAAGAATCAGATGGGAAAGTGCTGAGACCAGAAAACAGGCAATGCCCCAGGGTTTTCTCAGCCACAAACCCACCATGGTAATGGCGCCAAATTGTGCAAAGACGATGTCAGCGACATTGGATGCCACTGTTGCTTCCTCCGGGGAAGTGCCCGCAAATCCGAAGAGGCTTGCAAAACGAAGAATGACGCTGGTTAAGTAGGCGAAAGCAAGGATGCGCAGATAGATGCCCGTCCAGGGTCGTTCGCCCGCCCTTAAGATCAAGATCAATTTTTCCATCAGTCCCATTCCGGCATTCGCATGATAAAAGCCCAGTGTTCTGCCGAAACCACTTGAACCGAAAGCCGACAGCCTCGCTGAACAACAGCCATCTCATTGAGCTCGGGCAAAGCTTTGAGCTGCTGAAGGGTAATAATTGAGCGGCATGTTCTTAAAAAAAGGACGTCAACCATGAACCAGGTGGGTTTCTCTTGTTTGCTTTTTGGATCAAAGTACGGACTTTTTTTGTCCCAGGCCGTGTCATCCGGGTAAGCGGTTTTAACCACTTCTGCTTCTCCGGCGATGCCCGTCGCCTTTTTTCCGGCGTTGCTGTGATAGAACAAAACACCGTCTCCGAGTTGCATTTTGTCTCTCATGAAATTGCGGGCCTGATAATTTCTCACACCATCCCACTCGGTTTTTTCATCTCGTTTAAGATCTGAAATGGCATAAACGGAAGGCTCCGACTTCATTAACCAGTATTGTTTCATTTTTTAAACACCTCGTCCCAGTGGGCTTCTTTAAAACCGACTAAAGTACCTGTGTCGCTTAATACGAAGGGACGTTTCACGAGTTTGCCATTCGCATTGAGCAAGTCAATGGCCTCTTGTTCAGACATGGTTTTGATTTTTTGACTCAATTTCATTTCACGATAAACAAGCCCTGAAGTGTTGAACAATTTTTTCACTTCGCCACCCTTGTCTTTCAGCGCTTGTTTAAGTTCTGCTTTTGTCGGGGGTGTTTCGACAATGGCAATGGACTCAAAAGGGATGTCATTGGCTTCAAGGTATTTGATCGCCTTTCGGCAGGTGCTGCATTGTTTGTATTGATAGATTTTTACCTGAGTCATTTTTGACCTCCCTTTACCCTTTCTGCATTTTTGAGTTCAAACACAATCGGGGAAAAGGTCGCCCTTTTCCCCGATTGTGACAAAGTTGTTCATAAGCCGAGTTCTGTCCCCCGATATTTCTCGGGGTGATGACCATTTCTCTCGACTGGATGTTGCCATCCAGCTCTAGCGACCTGACCCGGACACATTGGGCGGGCAACCCTTCAAAAACAGCATTTAAGCTGCTTTGTGTGTCCCTATTCGGTCTTGCTCCGAGTGGGGTTTACCCTGCCTTTGATGTCACCATCAAAGCGGTGAGCTCTTACC
>CAZRYI010000168.1:1897-5155 GCA_964604255.1 uncultured Nitrospirota bacterium | reverse complement strand
GGTCGAGTGACGCTCTATTTTTTTCAATTGAAATATCAAATCAATGGCCTCGCTCAAATCCTTTGCAACATGTTTCGGCCATTGGCCTGAACTTCCTAAGTCCTGAAGCGTGGTTTCACCCTGGCCTGTTCTCACCAGCATTGCTTTCATCTCTGCCCCGGCAAGATCCAAGTCAGCTGTTTTATCTCCGACAATAAAAGATTTCGCCAAATCGACAGGATAATGTCTGAGCGCCTTTTCGATCATGCCTCTTTTTGGTTTTCTGCATTCACAGGGAGAAAAATCGGGATGGTGGGGGCAAACATAAATGCCATCCAAATAAGCACCTTCTCTCGCCAGCAAAGATTGAAGGTGACGATGAAGCTTCGCCAGAATCGCCTCCGTAAAAAAACCGCGAGCAATGCCTGACTGATTTGTCACGAGGATGGCCGGAATCCCCTGTCGGTTCAGTTTAGCAATCGCTGCTCCCACCCCTGGAAATAAAGACAGGCGGTTTTTTGAATCGATATAACCTTCCGTATCAGGATTGATTGTCCCGTCTCGATCCAGAAAAACTGCCCCGCGAGATTTACGATGTTTAACAATCTGTTGAGCCGCCGCCTCACTCACCGCATCGACTGTCACGCCTCGCATGCAGCGATGGTCGGTCGGGCAAATCCGATGGCGACAAGGCGCACAATCGACTGCTTTTTGCAGCATGACATCATATGGCCCCCTTGCGTAGGTGGCTTTCGCATTGGTCGGGCCAAAGATGGCCACTTGAGGAATGCGAAGGGCCGAGGCGATGTGCATCGGGCCGCTATCATTTGAGATAAAAAGGTCACACTGACTGATGAGGGCCATCATTTCTCGCACCGTCGTTTTCCCGGTCATGATGATGGCTTGATGCCGCATCCCGTTTTGAATCCCTTCAGCCAGCTCCCGCTCTTTCGGTCCACCGATAATGAGTATCTGCGACTGAAACTGATCCGCCAGACGATCTGCCAATTCAGCAAAGTGCTCCGGCAACCAGCGCTTCGCCGAGCCATAGGCTGCCCCAGGATTCAGGCCGATGATGCAGGATGTGGACGCACTGTTTTTTTGCTTGAGCAGCTCCTGTGCCGCCTCTCGTTCATGAGATTCAACAATCAGATAAGGGACTCTTTGTTCTCGTCGCCCTCCAACAAGGTCGATGAGGGAGAGATAGGATGCCTGCCGATGTTTGGGCGCTTTGTTTTTGTTTGCAGACTGGGTCAAAAGTAAGGCTCTGCCGTCTGAAGCAAAACCCACTCGCTCCGGTATCCCAGCAAAAAAGGCAATCAGGGCTGCTTCCAAAGCATTCTGAAGCAGAAAAGCAAGATCAAACTGTTCTAAGCGGAGCGACTGCGACAGACGCCAGAGGCCCAAAATCCCCGCATCTTTGCCCGGTTTTTCGTAGGTGATAATACGGTCAATATCAGGGTGGGCCTCAAAAACCGCCGCAATGGCGGGTTTCGCCAAAATCACAATTTCCGCCTCTGGAAAGGAAATGCGAAGCGCAGAAAGCGCCGGTGTCGCCATCACTGCATCACCAATCCAATTAGGCGCCCGAACCAGAATTTTTTTATACATGCGTCATCGCTTCGATTGCACTACTCGGCTTGCCTGCAAACTCGCCCTGAAATTAAAGTCCACGCTATGCAGTTACCTTGAATGAATCCTTAATCAGGGCATAAGCCTTGTCGTATCCTTTTTGTACACACCAGGAAATGATCGCCACCATCGCTAAGGAAGCTGTGGCTAAGTATAAAATTTGAGCTTGTCCATTTTCAGGAAAATACACGGTTTTCATCGTGATATAAACGGGGCGGTGAAATAAGTACATGGCAAAACTACTGTAGCTCAGCAGCGAAACCAGCTTCACTTGCTTAAACTTCGCCTCGCTAAAGTCACTTATCACAAAGATCAGATATGAACAGGAAAGCACCATTGGAATATCTTTGAGCTTGTTGAGCGTCCAGGAATCGAGTTCAATAAACGACAAAATCAGTCCCGGAATTAACAGTAGCAAGGCAGACTTTATATTCATTAAGCGCGTTTTAAGGCCATGACGCGCACAATAAAGGCCAAGGCAAAAACTGGGAAAGTATAATAAAACCCTAAGGTCCACTGCTTTAAAAGTGACACGTAAGATCAAAGTAAGCACAAAAACCAAGGCAATCAAGCACAGGTATTTTACAGGACGATCAATCAATTGAAGCAGGAAAGGTGTAACAAGATAAAATAAAAAGAGCATCGCGATAAACCACAACGTTAAGGGAGGTGGGCCGTCATACATGGAAATAAACACCAGGGATTTAATGGAGATTTCAGCATCATTAATCCCATAAACATAAAAAAGAAGCACCGCCAAAACATAAAGCGGATAGATGCGAATCAGCCTTTTTTGATAAAACTGAATCGGGTTGTTTGACCTCACTGTTGTACCAGTAATCAAGAACCCGGAGATAAAGACAAAAAGTCCCAGTACAACAAAGGTTAGCCTATATGTAAAAACATTATGATATGCAGGAAATGCCTCGGTGTAATTAAACAAGTGCCAGTAACCGACAATATAAAGCATGCTGAAGGCTCTGAGATATTCAATATGATTGAGTTGTTTCACTTCGTTTGATTGACTGCCTCATCCTCATTTTCATCCAGCGGTCTTGTTCGCCAGCGTCGATGTAGCCAAAGCCAATGATCGGGATAGCGACGCACATAGCCCTCGATCACCTTTGTAAAAAGGGTGGTGATTTCTACGAGGTCGGTTTTGAGGCGTCCAGTGCGTGGTAGCACTAAAGGTTTCTCGATGATGATTTTATAACCACCGGGTGTTTTGATAATAAAAGTCGGCAGCACAGGTGCGCCGGTACGAAGTGCAATGGTTGCCAGGGCTTTGTTGGTTGCGGCTGGTCGCCCGAAATAGTCCACAAAGACTGCCTGGCGATGGCTGACATTTTGATCAAGTAAAAACCCCATCGCCACGCCCTGCCTCAAAAGCTGGATGATTTGTCCCGAATCTGTTCTTTTATTGAGGACGACATTGCCAAAACGAATGCGCCAGCCCTGAATCAGTTTGTTGAGATATTTGTTGTTCATCGGGCGCATCACAGCGTGCATTGCAATGCCGTAAACAGACAAAGCCACACCCAGCCATTCCCAATTACCAAAATGGGCCGAAAGCAGGATGACCCCTTTGCCTTGCCGATTTGCTTCCTGATAGTGTTCTAGTCCCTCAATTTCTGTCAGAGCTTTGAT
>CAZRYI010000168.1:0-1797 GCA_964604255.1 uncultured Nitrospirota bacterium | reverse complement strand
GCCGATTTGCTTCCTGATAGTGTTCTAGTCCCTCAATTTCTGTCAGAGCTTTGATACGTTCAGGTGTCATTTTGGCGAGACAAACGGTTTCGATCAAACCTCGCCCGAAACTCTTATAAAGCCTCCCAATAATCTCCTTGAGTTCCGCCTCGGTCTTTTCTCCAACAAAAGAGGGCCGGATGTTATCCATCGCGATGCGGCGGTGGCGTTTGTCTAATCGACCGAATAGACGTCCGATACCTTCCCCCACCCAACCGGCAAAGCGATAGGGCAGCAGACGAAAAAAGCTCATCAATACACGAGAGAAGATGTAAAAAATATAACCGTTCATGATGAAAAAAGAACCTTCTCTGCTCTAGGTGACTTCCATTCGGCTGACTCTAAAAATTCAAGCCCGATTCTCAGGGCAAAACATCTTGTCTCCATAAAATCGCCCCCTGCTAAGGCGGTAATTTTAACAGCATCTTTTTCCGTCGTCACGAGCCAATGCACCCCAATTTCTTTTGCACACCTGTTCAGATCCAGAATGTCGGATGTTTCATAAACATGATGGTCTTGGAAAACCTTCGTCTCTTTCAATTCTGCACCGAGATCAAGCAGTTGTTTAAAAAAAGAACTCGGATTGCCGATGCCGCAGAAAGCAAGGATGGGGCGATTTTTAAGTTCATCAAGCGAAACAGATGCGCCCGTCGATAACGCGAGTACTTCAGTCGCAGCGAAGCGGCTTTTTAAAATTGGTCGTCCAAAGGTTTCGAGCTGATCATTTAAGTCGGACAAATTTTTTGCGATATTTGAACGGGTGATCACAATGGTGTCGGCACGGCGGATTTCTGAAATCGGTTCTCGGAGCAGACCTCGCGGCAGTAAGTGAGTATTTCCGAAAGGATTGGCCGCGTCGATCAACAGCAGGTTCTGATCTCGGTGCATCCGAATATGCTGAAAAGCATCATCCAGCAGAATCAAATCTACCTTGAAATCCTTCAACAGTTTTTGACAGCCTTCATAACGATCAGAAGCAACGATGATGGGAATACCGCCTGAAATATCAAGTAGACGTTTTGCCATCAACACCGGTTCATCGCCGACCGATTCCGCGCTTTCAAGGACTTTCCGGCCATCACAGACAACAATGACCGCCTCCTTTTTTTTTCGACCGTAACCCCGACTGACGATGCCTACTTTTGCGCCTCGCTTCCGCCATTGCTCGGCCAGATAGAGGGTCATCGGGGTTTTTCCGGTACCGCCCACCGTCATATTGCCGATGCTGATTACCCGACAATCGACTCGTTTTTTGGAAAGCAGGCCAATGGCATAAAAGAGCAGGCGCAATCGAATCACGACACCATAAATCCAGGAAAGCACTGTAAAAGGAAAGCGGAGCACAGTGTGAAAACCACTGCCTTCCGCCCAAAGCCAGGTCGTAAAATTCAAAGCATCCCCTCAAATACTGCGCTGACCCGATCCAGGTTTCTTGCAACCGCTCCTTGGTTATTCATCACAACACGATAAGCCGCTTCACCTCGCTTCTGATAGTCTTTGGGGTTTTCCATCAGATCGCCCATTTTGCTTACCAAGTCCTCAGCATTTTTCACTTCGATTCCACCACCGCTCTGCTTGAGTTGTGTCACAATCTCACGAGCGCTCGCCATATGCGGACCGAAAAAAACGGGTTTTTTAAAAGACGCCGGTTCCAAGAGGTTGTGTCCGCCGATGGGGACCAGGCTACCGCCGACAAAAATCAATTCCCCAAGCGGATAAATTTGAGCCAACTCTCCCAAGGTATCCAAAAGAATGACC
>CAZRYI010000167.1:0-5173 GCA_964604255.1 uncultured Nitrospirota bacterium | reverse complement strand
GATGAAAAAATCAACATTGCGTCGGTCAAAACACTGGCGAGCAATCGAATCGGATGTATCGAAATCAAAATTACCTCGGAGCAAAGCATTGATGTTCAGCAAGTGACCCAAAAGTTGCTTCTTGCCAATTCAAGCTGGGACATCGCCATTCAGTCCCCAGATGCTTCCTATCAGTCAAAGCAGATGATTGTTTTTGACATGGATTCAACCTTGACAGAAATAGAGGTGATCGACGAATTGGCAAAAGAGGCGGGTGTGGGTGAGCATGTGGTGTCGATTACTGCGCGGGCCATGAACGGCGAACTCTCTTTCATTGAAGCCCTTCACGAACGCGTCGGTTTTTTAAAAGGGCTGCCCGTGACAGCCTTAGAAAAGGTTTACAATCATATGCCCTTTACAAAAGGTGCGGAGAAGCTGATTGCCATTCTGAAAAAACGGGGTTATCGCACTGCCGTTTTTTCCGGGGGATTCGACTATTTTACTTCTCGCGTACAAAAAACCCTCGGGCTTGATGATGTGCATGCCAACACTTTGGAAGTGGTGGATGGACAGCTGACAGGCAAGGTTGTCGGAGAGATTGTGGATGGGCAAAAAAAGCTTGCCCTGATGACAGAGATTGCTGAGAAAGAAGGGATTCCGCTTAGCGGGGTCATTGCAGTCGGTGATGGTGCCAACGATTTACCCATGATCAAAGCGGCAGGACTGGGCATTGCTTTTTGTGCAAAACCCAGTGTGCGTGCTGCGGCCCCTTACAACCTCACGCATCGGGATCTTTCTTTCATTCTCTACCTGCTCGGTTTGAGCGAGACAGAAATTGCAGCGCAACACCAGTCTAGTGGCGGGACAACATAATACCCAGGCGGAAGGACTGGGTATATTGGTTGTAATTCAGCAATGTTTCGCCATATCCATCAAAATACTGTGCAAACCAAAACAGGTTTGTCCCTGTCATCGGATACGATACATCCATGACAATCCGACCTTTTCCGACGAATGGATTTCCCCTGAGTTTGGCTGTGAATACGCTCTGATGTAAGGTGTATTCAAGTGTCAGATCCACATTGCCATAAAAATCCCCGATGTCTTCATTTCCAAATTCCTGAAAATTCCACCAGATTTTTGGCGAAAACATTAAATTGGGGCGCAGCTCAAAATAAGGCTGAATATTCATGCCGTGTGTGGTTCTGGATCGATTCGTTCTCCCCTCTGGCCCCACACTTTCATCATTGACCCCGTTTGATTCATGTTCGTATCCCCATTGAATGTATTCCGTGTCTTTATACATAAAAGGGATGGCGTTACTTTTAATCTCGAAAAAAATTTCCGGATTATGATTGATATCCCGAAAGGGTTCGGATTGTTCCTGGACGTCTAACAATGACTTAATGCTGTAGGCAAAAAAAAGTCCGCTATTGTCTTTGACCTCCATTTTGAAACCACTCTGTATTTTAATTTGTCCTGAGGAGTCTTCTGAATTATCCACTCGAACTGCTGTATAAATGCGCTTGTGAGGGAAAAACCGGCCTTTGTTTTCTGCATCATCGTGTGCGGCGGCAAGTTCTTTTAAGCCAGGAAATGTGAGCAAGAGGCCCAGCATGAACAGCAACAATCCAACAATTTTAGTTTTCGTCATCCCTGACTTTTCCCTAAAAATGTAAAACAATGCGCCAGCCGATTGCGGCGTTTTCCCTGTCGTCTGGGTTTTGTTGCTGGTTTGCAGCAAGCTTCACTTCCAGGTCACCGCCACCAAAACTTTTTTGCAGGAAACGGCTTGCACCGCCTAAGGGGTCAAGAGAAAACCGAACGATTGCACCCAAAGCCCGTGATTGAAGCACTTCTCCCTTGTTTCGCAAAATAGACCGATCCCAGCGATAAAACAGTTCACCGAGCGGGCAGCCTAATACCGGCGTGACCCAGAGATCAATTGTGGAGGGGATTTCAATAAAGGCCTCCCAGCCATATTCCCACATAAAAGTCGAAACAAAGGCGGTATAAAGACAGGATTTTTGCCAGGAAAAGCCGGTTTTTTTTGCCATCATGTAATAGGCGGCACCGGCATAGGGATGTGTGACCCA
Source organism: uncultured Nitrospirota bacterium (assembly GCA_964604255.1). Classification (GTDB taxonomy): domain Bacteria; phylum Nitrospirota; class Nitrospiria; order SBBL01; family JAADHI01; genus JAJDBU01. The sequence goes on along the minus strand of CAZRYI010000167.1, from coordinate 3,098 downwards.
ATTGAAAAAGAAGTTATCCTCATCCTGCACCGGGCCTTCTTTGACATTTGAACTCCAGGAACCGAGCAAATCCTGTTTGTCTTCATCAGACCACTTTGAAACGCTTTCGGGTAAAAACCAAAGCACACCGTTGATGCCAATAAAGATGGCATTCAAATAGAGGGTTTGAGACTTTAATGCCTGCCAGTCGCCTTCTTTTTTTTGTGTCTTAGAGGTGTTAGTGCTTGAGAGCGCGCCGAAATTGGCAGTCTGTTGTTGCAGTACCTGTGGCCCGACCATGACAGGTTCTGCCAGCACCCGACTCGCAGGTTGGATGCTCCAGAGCATCAGAATCCCCCAAGCCAAACAGCTTCTAAAGCTCAACTTTGTTTGCAAGGTCGCCTCAAAAAGTAGGTCAGTTCTCAACGATATCCGACGTGATCCATTAACTTGATGGCATCTTTCTGGAGTTCACCCGCTTTTGAAAGGTTGACTTGATCCTGTTTAAAAGCCCCCCAGGCCGCAACCTCCGGCGCTGATTGTACTTTTGGGTTCACCGGATATTCCATGTTGATATCTGCAAAAAGGTTCTGGGCGGCAGGTGATGACAGCCACTCCAGCAGGCGAATCGCAGCATCCTTGTGTTTGCTGTAGCGCGTGACACCGGCACCCGAAATATTGACATGCACGCCTCGACCACTTTGATTCGGCCAGTAAAGCGCGATGGGCAGATCGCCTTTCTTTTTCAACAGACGCCCGTAATAATAGGTGTTAATGATGCCCACATCACATTGCCCTGCCGCAATTGCTTCTAATACCTTCGTATCACTTGAAAAAACCGGTGTTGCAAGGTTTGCCACCCAGGACTTTACGACTGCTTTTGTTTGATCCGCACCGATGCCGGAAATCATCATCGCTACCATGCTTTGATTGTAGACTTTTTTTGAGGTTCGCAGGCAGAGCCGCTTTTTCCAAACGGTATCGCCAAGGGCTTCATAAGTCGATAATTCAGAAGCTTTGACCCGATTGGTATTATAAACGATGGTTCTTGCGCGGATCGACAGGCCAGTCCAATATCCTTCAGGATCTCTCAAATGTTCCGGGACGTTTTCTTGAAGTATCTTGGAATTCACCGCACTCAGCGTTCCTTGTTTTGCGGCCTGCCAAAGATTGCCTGCATCCACGGTAATCAGCAGATCGGCCCGAGTATTTTTTTGTTCCGCCTTCAGGCGAACCAACAGGGAAGGGGCTTTGTCGGTCAGTAGTTTAATCTGAACCCCGGTTTCTTCGGTATAACGATCCAGCACCGGTTTGATGAGGTGTTCCTTGCGCGCAGAATAGATCACGAGGGTTTCAGTTGCAAAAACGATTTCAGTGATAGAAAGGCTTGTGGCGATCAGGATGAAAAATGCAATTGCAGGTTTCATGAAAGATTGTTTTGAGTGGCACATATTCAAACTCCTTATTTTGCGATAATATGATTTTGAGAACGAGTCTCAATATAGTCGCAAGAAATTCTGTGCCTTGTCAATTTGAGTCAGTTGATAAAACACGTTCTCTTTTTAATTTTCGAATAATTAAAACGGCTTCGATGATCATCCAGATCTCTAAAAGCAAAATCGCCACGCCAATGCCAATGGTCATCCAGTTGGCAGCAGCACCCTCTTCACCTAGCTGAGCCATCCAGCTCAGAATGCTGTAAATCATCGCCCCTGTTGTCATGCTCACCAAAAAAATCATTGGAATTGCGATGTGTAAGGTGGGTCGTCGATTTTTGTAGAGGTAAACAAAAAGCACCAGCAAGGTCATGCCGCCAATCAGTTGATTGGTGGTGCCAAAAAGCAACCAGAGTGGCAACCAGACTTTAGGGCCTGCCATCACCAAGGGAATGGCGGGGCCGACGGCAAGCAAGGTCGCCACATAGCGATTTTGAAGCAGCGGGATTTTTAAGGCACTGCCGACTTCAGCAACCACCAGTCTCTGAATCCGTGCGCCCGTGTCCATTGAAGTGGCCGCAAATGAAATTGCCAAGATTGCGACGAAGGCCTGTGCCCACTTTTGCGGCAGAGAAAGGGCCTCCAAAAAACTACCCGCACCGATCACAAAATTAGAGATGGCATTGATGCCCGAACTGTTCCAGCTTGCATATTCAGCACCCCAATCCGGCAAACCCGCCGCAATGGCTAAAGTCGCAATCATCGCCAGAACGCCTTCTCCCAACATGCCGCCGTAACCAATCGGACGCGCATCCTTCATTTTATTGAGCTGTTTCGAAGTCGTGCCACTTGCGACCAGCCCATGAAAACCCGAAACGGCCCCACAGGCAATGGTGACAAAAATAATCGGAAACAAGGGAGGCGCGCCAGTAGGGTGCAGGTTGACTGCGGGTGCATTCATGGTGGGATTCATCACAATCAGGCCAATGATCAAGGCACTCAGCCCCACAATCAACTGGTGAGAATTGATGTAGTCGCGCGGCTGAAGCAGCATCCAAACAGGCATGAGACTCGCGATGGCTGCATAAAACAAGAGGATCACCGCCCAGACAACAACTGGATTTCCGTCTGGCCCCACAAAGGGTGTAAGTGAAATGGGGTAGGCAATGCCGATAGGCACCATCGCATAAAGCGCAATCAAGGCGATAATGGAAGGGATCAAAATCCCTCCTTTTTTCTGACGAAAGCGTATGCCGATGATGAGGGCGATGATGATTTCAAAATTTACGGGAATGACGGAGGCCGGATACCGATGAAATAAAATACCGATGGCAAAAGCAAAAACGGCGAGCACGACCCAGACGAGAAAATAGATGATGATCTGAAACAAAATCCTGACACGAGGAGAAATAACGGAGGCGGCAAGCTCCCCCATTGTATGTCCGTCTTTTCGCGCCGAGAGGACGAGCGCACCAAAATCGTGCACCGCACCGATAAAAATCGTGCCGCAAACAATCCAGAACAAAGCGGGGAGCCAACCCCAAATAACTGCAACCGAAGGCCCAATGATCGGGGCGGCCCCGGCAATAGAAGTGTAGTGGTGACCCCAAAGAATTTCTTTGTTAGTTGGGATGTAGTCATAATCATCCCGAAGTGCCGGATTATTCGCCGGTGTTCTTTCCT
>CAZRYI010000166.1:0-5179 GCA_964604255.1 uncultured Nitrospirota bacterium | reverse complement strand
CGCCCCTGAAAACAAAGTGGCCGTACAAATAATCGACATCAATCCCGAAGAAGCCCGTAACAAACAGCTCAATCCCTACAACCACCTGATTGAAGACCGACGCGAAAACTTTTATTAGTCTTGCCTAAGAAATCACCGGCACTTCAATTTCTAATAAAGCCTTCACTTTTTTTGCCAGATCATCCAGATCAAAAGGTTTGTAGATCACGATGTCGGCTTGACTGAATTCGCCAAACATCTTTTCCCGCTCTGGATGTGTATCCAACTTGCGGGCGGTTAAAATGATGATCGGCGTTTTTTTGGTAATCCTGTTAGCAGCAACATCTTCTTTAATCATTTTGGTCACACGATAGCCGTTCTCTTTCGGCATCATCACATCCATTAAGACCAAATCCGGTTCAATGGCTCTGACCGCACCCAGGGCCTCCCATCCATTCACCGCAGTAAATATTTCATACCCCTCCTGCTCAAGGTGAAATTGAATGCTCTCCAGAATATCCGGCTCATCATCCACGATGAGAATTCTTTTCTTGTCCATTTCTTCTCCTATTATTGTGATGCGTGTGAGTGTGCTTTTGCAATAAGGTCTCTGCCCGTTTCGCCATCCACAGGACAGAAAACAGGCCCGAGTATGTTTGCAACGGACACTTGATTGATTGGCTTCAATGTCGAAAAAGTGTGTTGCAAACGCTGCTTCACCGGTATGGCATCGGTATGCGAGGTATGCGGTAGCAGACAAATAATCCGTCCGGACAAAGGCTGAACAATCATTAAATCCGCCGGTCTTTGAAGTGACTTTTTCACCAATGCCACAAATAACTCGGGAATCTGCCCCTGTTGTACATCTTCATCCAAAGACAGCTCCGAACGAAGTTCAATAATCAGCAATGAAAACATGAACTCTTTTTTATAAAAACGGATGCCACTTTCCAAAGCAGCCATTTCAACGGCCTTTTGAGAAAAAATGGGAAGGGTAAAGAAAAAACGGCAACCCTTTCCAACTTCACTTTCAATCGCAATTTGTCCGCCATGCCGCTCCACCAGCTCTTTTGAAATGGAAAGCCCCAAACCCGTGCCTTGAATGGTTTTATTGAGCACATCACCCACTTGATAAAATCGCTCAAACACTCTGGACTGATCTGCGACCGAAAGACCCGGCCCTGTATCAGAAACACTGACCGTCAACCATTTTTCGTCGGCATCGGTTCTGAGCACAACACGGCCCCCCGCAGGCGTAAATTTCAAAGCATTGCTCAGAAGATTGCAAAGCACCTGCTCTATGCGCGCTGAATCAGCATAAACCGTGGGGGAATCCGCCATCATATTGGCTTCAAATTGCATCCCGACTTCTAATGCCTGAGCCTCATAAAGCGTAATGACATGTTGCATCATGCCACTGAGATTCAGTTCCGTGGCTTTAATTTCGAGTTTTCCCGCTTCCATTTTTGATAGATCCAAGACATCGTTCACCAAGATGGTGAGACGATCAATATTTCTGCTGGCCATTTGAATAAAACGACCCTGCGTTTCGTTAAGCGGCCCAGCCTTTCCTTTTTCTAATATGTTGATGGCATTGGCAATAGAGGTCAGAGGCGTCCTGAGTTCATGCGAGGCATAGGAAAGAAAATCGGACTTCATTTGATCAATCACTTTCAGGGCCTGATTCGATTTCAGCAGGGTGTCTTCCGCCTCTTTCATTTTGGAAATATCCGTGACAAAAGCAAAAATTTGAAGGGTTTTTCCTGAGCTATCGCGAAGGCTTGTGGCATTAAAAATCACGTAAAGCGCTTGTGCCGCTTTTGTTTTCAGAACGGTTTCAAAAACCTTTTGTTCTGTTGTCATCACACTTTTCAAGGCACCTTTAAAGGGAATGCACCGCTCGTCTTGAATCAATTCGTTGAGATTTTTCTGTAAAAAATCCTTTCGGGAATAACCCAACATCCGGCAAAGAGAGGCATTGACATCCACGGTCTTTAAATCAAGATCAAGCAGCCAATAGCCTTCCGTCGTGGTATCGACCATCACGCGATATTTTTCTTCACTGCGCTTCAGGGCCTTTTCTGTTTTTTTCCGAAGCGTTTCAGTCTGAAAAAGTGTCACGGAATGTCGAATGCTATTGCACAGGATTTCTGTTGAAAGTGTCTTCTTTTGAAGGTAGTCGCTGGCACCCTCTTTCAAAGCCCTGACGGCGACCATTTCATCGCCCTGACCTGTCAGTAAAATAATCGGCAAATGTCTGCCCGACTGCCTTATTTTTCTCATGATTTCAAGGCCGGTGAATTCACCTAAGTGATAGTCAATAATCAGTAGGTCGTAGCGTGATTTTTCAAAATGGCTTTCAATTTCCGAAAAAGATCCGGCATCATCAATCGCAAGCTCCGCCCCCGAAAAACCTTTTTTGATGTAACGCTTCGCCACAAAAACATCATCTGGATTGTCATCAACAATCAGTATATTCATTGCATCTATCAACATCAGTGTTCCTCGGACTTAATAACCATTGGCATAAATCACGGTCTTCCAAAAACAGTTCAAGCCTTCGACGACCTCAAGAAAATCCTCAAATTCCACAGGTTTAGAAAGGTAGGCGCAGGCACCATTGTTATAACTGCTCACAACATCTTCTTCATTTTTAGAAGAAGTCAGCATCACCACCCGGAGACGTTTCAAATTCGGGTCCTGGGAAAGACGCTGTAAGACCTCAAGCCCGTTCAATTTGGGCATGTTGATGTCCAGTAATAATAATTGAGGCTGCGGATATTTTTTTTTATCCTGATAGGGGCCCTGCCTAAACAGATAGTCTGTCACCTGCTCCCCGTTGCGAACCACATAAACCTGGTTTTCAAGTTTTGATCGCTTAAATGCCCTTAAGGCAATGGCGATATCGTCTTCGTTGTCGTCGGCCAAAAGAATTTTTATGGCTTCGTCATTGATGGTTTTGATCATTGTATCCTCCTCATACGTCCTTAATTTTCGTCCTCAATATCTTTTGGAATTGTAAAATAAAAGCTTGCACCTTTCCCCAGTTCCGACTCTATCCAGAGCCGCCCCTTGTGCGCGTCAATGACACGCTTGACAATACTGAGCCCCGCACCCGTTCCCTCATATTCTTCATTTGTATGCAGGCGCTGAAAAATCCCGAAAATTTTGTTGTGATATTGCGGGTCAATGCCGATCCCATTGTCCTGAACTGAAAAACGGTGCGCATCGGCTTGCTCTTCGTAGGAAATTTCGACTCTGGGCACAGCATTGTCATTTTTTCTAGAAAATTTGATGGCATTATTGATCAGATTTAGAAAAGCCTCGCTCAGCTTAATGCGATCACAGCGAATGACTGGCAAATCCACTGGCATCACCAAGTTCACCTTTGCATCCTCAAGATCAAATGCAATGCTCTCCTGAATACTTTGGATCATGGATGAGATTTCGACATTTTCGAAGGGATTTTTTTGTCGTGAGATCCTTGAGAGCGATAATAAATCATCAATGAGTTGCGTCATGCGACCCACACCGTTTCGAATACGTCTTAAATAGTCGCGACCTTCGTCATCCAAAACATCCGAATAATCCTCTTCAATAAATTTTGAAAAACTGTTAATGCCACGCAGGGGTGCTCGCAAATCATGGCTGGCCGTATAAACAAAACTATCCAGTTCGGTATTCGATTTTTCGAGGGCAATACGCTCTTCTGCCAGTTTTTTTTCTGCGACTCTTCGATCGGAAATATCAACCAGCATGACCAGCACAAAATCCTCATTTTGGCCCCGACGGATGGGACTTAAACCGATTTCAACCGGAAACTCCGAGCCATCTTTCCTCAAACCCACGATATCCCTTCCGGGCAACTTACCCCCCATCATTCTCGTCGAAGGATTGTCGTGGAAAGTTTTCATGTGAGCAGGATGTTTTTTCCTAAATCTTTCTGGGATGAGGGTTTCAATGGACTGGTTGATCAATTCGCTACGTGCGTAACCAAAAAGCCCATCAATCACGCGGTTAGCCAAAACAATGTTGTTGCCGCCATCCACCATCATGATGCCGTTGGGTGAGGACTCCACAAGGGATTCAAAAAAAAGTCTTTGCTCCTCTAATTTTTCTCGTTCTATTTTTAAGGCTTTTTCATTTTTCCAGGCCTGGAGTATGGCGGCCTGCGTACCTTCGAGTGCGCGTTCCAGATCCGCTTTGGCGAGGGCCGATTGTTTAAAGAGGTGGAACATCGCGACCAGCAAGCCTTGCATCATGAAAATATAACTGACTTTTTTAAGCAGATGTGCCACATCAAACATGGTATCGAACAAGTGAAATGATAGGCTCATAAACATCACTTGCGCTGTCAGGCCGACAATGAGCGACATCACCAGCCAGTCGTGAAATACGTCCTTTTTCCACTCACCTTTTTTCAAAAAACCCAGCAAGGCAATGAGGAAAAAAACGGCAGGCACAAACTCTTCAGGCCGACCAAAAAAAAGTTCGGGATAATAAGCGCGGGGGAGCGGATAAAAAGCAAAGAAGAAAAAGCTGAGCAGGGTCGCCGCACCCATGCCGGTAAAAACAAGCCATTCTGAAATCGCGATCTGAGTCTGTCTGCCCCTGGCACGATCATGCAAACTGGCCCACCAGCTTAAAGCCATTAAGAGGGAGAGAAAAGCACGGGAAGCGACCCAACTCCAGGGAATAAGTGAGCTGGGGGGAGAAGGGAAATAGATGTCAAAAAATGCACTGGTCACCAGGGCATGGTAGCCATCTAAAAAGGCTGTCCCCAGAAAACCCGAACCGATAAACAAAAAGACATTGGTTTTTTGTGTATAAAAACGGATCAGCGCCAGAATACCAACCATCAACGCCAAAAAGGTGGCGACCACTTCCATCAGGGTGTGGAGTGTTTTGTTGCCCTGCCATGCCGTTTCCCGCGCCATCAGAAAAACCGCAAAAACCAGCAAAAACAAAATGATGTATCGGATTATTTTGAATTGAACTCTTCGAGCATCACTCATCATTTGTTTGCCACCATCGCCCTGCCATGTTTCCAGATTTTTAAGACAGAGCCCAGAAAAGCAAAATAGATGCCATCGGGATAATGCCGTTCCAGTCAAGCCTCAGAGGACGCAGCTTTTAAAAGATGGATCACTTGAGTTATTCACATTTCCTGATAACATTAAAAAAGTATTCCCTTTCAGCG
>CAZRYI010000165.1:0-5195 GCA_964604255.1 uncultured Nitrospirota bacterium | reverse complement strand
TCGTATTCTTTTGGCCCGACATAGAGTGAAAAATGATCGATCTGGTCTCCAGAACGCCCCTCAAGCCGAATCTGACTGGAGATGGACTCCGCTCCATCTTTTGCAACCGAAACCGTGGTATCCAGTGCTTCTCCCTTTGGAATCAAAGCACTGATAAAATATTTTGACTGTAAGGCAATCCACTTGGGTTTGCCTTTGCGATCGATACGCGCCCCTTCCATGTCATTCGGTGTTTCGCGAAAAACTTCGGCGTCGATCAAAGAAATAGCGCCAACGCCTTTTCCACGCCCCGCCTCAATAGCCCAGTCATTGATCCCGAAGTTGGTCCCCAGACTGAGATCATATCCTCGATCATAACCACTGGTTTCTACTTTAAAATCAGCAAGATAGCGATCATAGTAGAAGCGGATTTCTTTTGTAATTTTCCTGCCGACCGCATCAATTGAAACCAAACGCACCACACCTTCTGGCTCAGATGCACTGAGACGAAGCGTGGATTCATCCATTTCAAAGACCCGTCTTGTCCCGACTACTTCTCCTGGAATGACTAGGGTCAGGGGCAAAACACCGTCTCCGTTTACAGGAGCCCTCATTTCGATTGGCTTTTTGTTTTCTCCTTTTGTATCCGTATATTTTTTTAAGGTCCAACTCTTAATTGTTCCGCCAATATTGGAAATCACAACCCGATAGAGGTCGCTCTCAACTATTTTTTCGACTTCGACAACATTTGGCATTTCGACTTGCGGTGCAAGTGTTGCTGATTGATTAAGGGCAGCCCCAGAAGTCGGCGTGTTATTGGTAGGCCGGGAATCGTGTACGGATTTTTCAAGATGCTGATCTTGCGCACTGGGTGCATTTTCAGGTGTTTGCTCAATTGAGCTGACCAACCTTTGTTCAGGCGGTGCCATCAGATTGATAAACGTTGGATACAAAAAGATGATCACAAGCGCTAACATCACAAATATAATGAGTCGTTTTTCCATTTAAGAGACGATTACCTTTGTTTGTATGGGTTCATTTGACAGGATCATAGCCGCCTTCGCAAAATGGGTGACATCGAAAAATACGCTTAAAACTCAGGCTTAGACCTGAACAAAGCCCGTGTCTCCCTAAGGCTTCAATCGCATAAGCTGAGCAGGTTGGATGAAAACGGCAAACAGGCGGAAAAAGAGGAGAAAGGAAACGTCGATAGAAACGGACTACTGCGATGAAAAAAGAGACAATCATCTTCTTGAGCGTGAATTTGAAATGCCGGTTGAAGAAAACATCTGCTCCAGTACTTCAACAAGCTGCCAAAACGGAAGACCTTTCATTTGTCTCCTGGGAACAATGATAAGCTGAGTGCCACCCACCTTGTCTGCTAGGTGCCGAAGCGACTCACGTAAAAGCCTTTTTGCGCGATTTCGCTCAACAGCGTTGCCGTACTTTTTTCGTGCATGGATGGCGTAACTGGGAATGCCGCTGGGTTGGATTAAAAAGAAGAGAACAAAAAACCTGCTGACACACTTTTGCCCATCTCGAAAGACAGCACAAACTGCCTCTTTTTTTACCAGTCGCTTTAAAGAAATCTTAGACCGAGAGACGTTTTCTTCCTTTGGCTCTTCTCCGATTAAGGACTCTTCTACCATTGAGTGTAGACATTCTCTTTCGGAAACCGTGTGTGCGTTTTCTTTTGATGTTGCTGGGTTGAAAGGTCGTAGACATTGCAAGCTCCTCTGTTAAAAAATGACCTGTGATCTTCTTAAATTTACCCTCTCTTGTCAAGCCTATTGCAAAAAAGTCAGCCGCTTTGATAGATTGCCACACCCTGATTGTTCTTGAGATTAAAATAATCAAACGATGATTATCCTGGCAATTGAAAGCTCATGCGACGAAACCGCTCTTGCTGTCCTAAAAGATGGCAAGACCATCCTTGCGGATCATCTTTCGTCTCAAATTGATCTTCACAAAAAATACGGCGGCGTTGTCCCAGAACTGGCTTGTCGGCGACACATTGAAGTCATCGGCCCTCTGTTCAAAGAAACACTTCAAAAATCGGGTGTGTCGCTTTCCGAAGTCGATGCCATTGCCGTCACCGCCGGACCGGGTCTGGTTGGAGCCTTGCTTGTGGGTGTTTCTTTTGCAAAATCACTCTCCTACGCATGCAATATCCCCCTACTCGCAGTGCATCACCTCGCAGGCCATATCAATGCTGCTTTTATCGAACATCCGGACATTATCTTTCCGGCAGTGGCCTTAGTGGTTTCGGGCGGCCATACCAACCTTTATGCAATGGCGAAACGGGGCGATTATCGCTTAATCGGAAAAACAATAGACGATGCTGCAGGCGAAGCCCTCGATAAGGGTGCAAGAATGCTGGGTTTCGCTTATCCGGGCGGGCCAATCATTGATCGACTTGCCAAAACAGGCGACAGCAAGCGATTTGATTTTCCCAGACCCTACCGTTCAAAACTGCACTGTGATTTTAGTTTCAGCGGGCTAAAAACCGCGCTCAGACAAAAACTGCTCAAACTCAATCCTGACGACATAGGTACAACCCAATTTCAGGCCGACATTGCCGCAGGCTATCAATCGGCCATCGTCGAGAGTCTCGTCGAAAAAACATTCCAGGCACTGGCAAAAGAAAAAGCCTGCTCCGTCATCCTTTCCGGAGGGGTTGCAGCCAATTCACTTTTGAGAAAGCGCATGAAAACCGAAGGTGACAAACGCGGCCTGCCCGTCTATATCCCTTCCCCCAGGTATTGCACCGATAATGCCGCAATGATTGCCATGGCGGGATCAGAACAATTCGACAAAGGCAATTTTGCGACCCACAAGCTCAATCCCGATCCGAATTTACCCATCAAATAGTCAAACCATAAAGCAACTCAGTCCCTCCGAAAATCACTACTTCTGGTATAATTAAATAGTGTTAGGCCTCTCCTAACGTCCTTGATATTTTCTAACTTTTCTTGACAATTCACATTCCTATGCTAACCTTAATAATAATGGTTCGCTCTCGGTCTGTGCTCGTGATGTCGAATAAATAGGCACCACCCTATTTATTCCGATAGAGCATAGAACAGGTCGGTTCAAAAATCCGAAGTGTCTAGACTGATTTTAAGCAAGAACTTTTGGCCTGTGCGCCCGCTCGTTTATTGGATCAGGAGGGAAAAGGGTGCCTTTTTTTAAAAAAAAATGCATGTGCCACGTCGAAAAACGGCACCTGCCACTCTGGCTCATCCTGTCGGTCTTGATGCTCTTTAGCCCGGCCCTGAGCAATAGAACAGAGGCGGCCAGCACAAATGAGACCTTCAAAGAAGGCATCGCAGCACTTGATGTAGGAAATAGCAGCTCAGCAGAAACTGCTTTTCTTTCAGTGTTAGAGACGGCGCCAAAACATGCGGGTGCTTTATATCACCTGGGTTTTATCGCGCTTAAAAAGGGACGACTGAATCAGGCCCTGAATTATTTAAATCAGGCCGCTCGCATTGATCGTCATTTGCTGCCTGTTTTCCTCCGCATGGCGGAGGCCCACGAGCAGCAAGGAAATTTAGAGGAAGCCGTGCGTGCGCTGGATACCGCTTCACGTCGCGTAAAAGACAGTGCAGACCCTGTTGCAAAAACCATTGAGGAAGGCATTGATCGTCTGAAAAACCGAATCAAAATACAGGCGCAAATTCGCCAGGGCATTCGATTATTACGCAGCGGCAAACACCTTGAAGCAAAGGTCATTTTTCAGGAGGTGCTCGTGACCGAAACTGAAAATGCCGAGCTACACCACTTTGTCGCTGTTGCTTTAGGCATTGAAGGCAAGTTTGACGAAGCCATCCAATCCTTCAAAACCGCATTGCGCCTTAAACCCGACTTAACAGAGGCCAGAACACGTCTGGTCGATTTATACCTGGCCACCGCACAACTGAAACGCGCAAGAGACGCCATTGAAAGCGCTATCTTTTTTTTAGAAGACCCGGACGGCCTGGAAGCCCAGACGCTCGCATTGCGACTCGACAGCCTGGAAGATCAGATCGTAGACAAGCGCCTAATGGACAAAGCCATGAAAGAGGTCGCAGATAAAAAAAATGAAGCCGCCGCCCTGACCTTAAAAAACCTCATTCGCATCCGCCCCAATCATCAGATTGCCTATTTTAATTTAGGCATTCTCGCAGCGCAGGAAAAAAAATTCGACCAAGCCATTCCCTTTTTTGAAAAAATTATCACCATCAATCCAAAACACAGAGAAGCCCATGAGCGTTTGGCGCAGATCTACGAACTCAATCGCTTTTTTTCACGCGCCATCAAACACTATGAAACAGCCTTATCCACACTTGGCCTCCGAATTTCTTCGGAAAGCAAAGCCTTGAAAACAATGATTGCCCGAGCCAATGCGGGAAAAAAACAATCAAGTCTTGCCGCGAATGAAGCACTGCAACAAGGGAACACTTTTTTGGAGCAGGGAGAGATCAACCTGGCAGCGCAAGCCTACGAGCAGGCCAGCTTTATCAAGCGGGAAGATGCTGAAATTCGCTTTCAATTGGGTCTTTTGTATGAACGCTTGGAGCGCCCCGACCTCGCCAATGCGGCAATGCGAGCAACCATAGAGCTAGCACCCGAACACCTTCCTGCACAGCGCTATCTGGCAAAACGGGACGAAGACAGTGGTTTTTTGTATCAGGCCCTCAAACGATGGCAGAAGATTCACAAGAGTGAAGCAGTGCATCAAAAAGACATATTCAGAGTCGAAAATAAAATCCGGGCAGTCGAACTCACGACGGCATCCTTGACGACACAGGCCATGCAACTTGCAGAAAGCGACATGACGCTCACCGCCATTAAAACCCTCGAAACAGCGCGTGCATTGGCACCGGATGACCCCCGGATACGAACCGCCCTGTCCACGCTTTACTTGAAGGCCGACTTATCAGTCAAAGCCTTCAAGGCTCTGAGGACTGCACAAATTTTCGAGCCGGAACAGGCGAGCCACTACCTTGAGCTTGCCAGGCTCTACAAAAGTGCCGATCAATGGACGGATGCGGCGCTTAACTTTAACAAAGCCCTGGAGGCAGAGTTCAGTTCAGAGCGCATTAAAAAAGCATCAGCAAAGGGAATCGCACTTGCCATTAGAAAACAAACCGATATTAAAGTCGCTGATCGCTATCTAAAACGCGCCCGTCGCTATCATGAAAAACAGGACTACCAGGTCGCCATCCTCTGGT
>CAZRYI010000164.1:0-5207 GCA_964604255.1 uncultured Nitrospirota bacterium | reverse complement strand
TTGGTTTATGGTGAATAATTTTTGGAAAAATTTTCTATAATTTCCCCCGCATTAGTTAATCTCAGATAGTTTTATAGGTAAAGTAACAATATATACGTGCTAGCCTAACGTCTCTCAATCCGACTCGGTATACTTTCAACCCTGACCATTGAATACCTCACTTGTCTGGTTTTGTCTTATTATCGTTATCCAGGTGAGTCAGCTGATTGATCCTCCGTCAAGCCGCTGTGACGTAAGAGTGCCTTGATGCTCGGTCGTCGCCCTCTGAATGCAATAAAAAGGTCCATCGGTTCACGACTGCCGCCCTGCTCCAGCACCGTCCGCATAAAACGCAGTCCGGTATTTCTGTCGAAAATGCCGTCTTCTTCAAATTTTGAGAAGGCATCTGCCGAGAGCACTTCCGCCCACTTGTAACTGTAATACCCAGCCGCATAACCTCCGGCAAAAATGTGGGAAAAACCGTGAGGAAAACGGTTGCATTTGGGGGGGGATACCACGGCAACCCGCTGGCGTACCTCATCAAGCAGCTCATAAATACGTCCGCCTTTTTCGGGGTCGTATGCCATGTGAATGCGAAAATCGAAGAGGGCGAATTCTAACTGGCGAACCATGTGCATGGCTGTTTGAAAATGTTTTGCTGCCGACATGCGTTCAAACATCTGCTCCGGTAGTGCATCGCCGGTCTTATAATGGCGGGCAATGAGATCCAGGGCTTTGCGCTGCCAGCACCAGTTTTCCATGAATTGGCTCGGCAACTCCACGGCATCCCAGGGCACCCCTGCAATGCCGGAAACACCCAAGTCGTCCACCTTGGTCAACATATGATGTAAGCCGTGGCCGAATTCATGAAATAAGGTGATTACCTCGTCATGCGTAAAAAGTGCCGGTTCGTCCCCAACGGGGGGAGAAAAATTGCAGGTGATGAAAGCCACTGCGGTTTGAATCTGCCCGTCTTCGCGACGTTTGCGCGTGACACAATCTCCCATCCAGGCCCCACCGCGTTTGTGCGGTCGGGCATAAAGATCCAGATAAAACTGCCCGCGCACCACGCCTTTGTGATCTTTTATTTCAAAAAAACGCACATCTTCATGCCAAAGATCGACCCCTGAAATGCGTGAAATATCGAGTCCATAGAGTTTGTAGACAACAGAAAACAAACCGTTGATGGCATCATCCACCGCAAAATAAGGCTTCAGCTCTTCCTGGCTCAGGTCGTATTTATGCAACCTCAACTTTTCGGAATAATAGGGTAGATCCCAGGCTGCCATCTCGCCAGAGTCATGATGTTTTTGTGCAAAGGCCTGGAGTTCATCCATTTCTTTGTGCGCCGCCGACAAGGATTTTTCAGCCAATTCATTTAAAAACGTAATGACTTGATTGCCATCATCCGCCATCTTCGTTGCAAGGGAATAGTCAGCATAGTTTTCAAAACCTAAAATATTTGCGACCTCATGACGGAGCGCCAAAATTTCTTCCATCACCGCACTATTGTCCCACTTTCCCGCATGGGGCCCTTCTTCGGAAGCGCGTGTCACATACGCGGTATAGACTTCCTCGCGCAACGCTCGGTCATCCGCATAAGTCATGACGGCAAGGTAGGAGGGCTGTTCCAGATTAAAAAGCCAGCCTTCCAGCTTTTCGCGTTCAGCATTCTGTTTCGCCATCGCGACTGCGGACTCCGGCAAACCTGCAAGTCCATCCTTTTCGGTAATCTGTTTTTTCCAGGCGTTTGTGGCATCCAGAACATTGTCAGAAAATGTACTGCTCAGGGTCGAAAGTGATTGCATGATTTTTTTGTAACGTGTTTTGTCTTTGCTGCTGAGATCCACGCCGGAAAGCCGAAAATCTCTCAAGGCATTTTCAATGATTTTTTTCTGGGCGATGCTGAGTTTTTTGTAGTCGCGACTTTTCGAGATTTGTTGATAGGCGCAAAACAGGGCTTTGTTCTGTCCCATCTCTGTTGCAAAATTGCTTAACTTGGGTAAACAAGCATTATAGGCATCGCGCAAGGCATCACTGTTGACCACTGCATTCATGTGAGAAACCGGCGACCAGGCCCGATCCAATTTTTCTGCCGCTGCTTCCAATGGCTGAATGAGGTTCTGCCAGGTATAAAGTGTGTTTGCATTCAAGCGTGTTTCGACTTGGCTTTGATAAGCCTTGATCAATTGCTCAATGGCCGGAAGCACATGTTCGGGCTGAATTTTGCTGAATTGCGGTAATGTTTCGGTATCAAGTAAGGGGTTTGTCATGAAAACCTTTCATATCAAAATGATGAATAGATTATTGCTTAAAGGGATCAATCCCTCTGTTTTCTTTCATCCACATCCAAAAGGGGGATAGTGGCGGACGAGTCAGTGCGCGTTGCGGATCTTCGCTTAAAAAAGTCGCCATCTTCTCGCCAGCGAGGGTTTGTGCCTCTAACTGCCTCCCCGCCATTGAGAGGGCGTACACCCGGTAACTGAAGGCATCTCCTGCAAGTTTCGGGTCTGCCTCGACTTTCGCAAAAGATCGGGCCGCTGCTTCGTAATTGCGTTCGGCCATCTGTTTCATGCTGAGATGCACTTGTAACATCGGGTCGTCCGATAGTTCACTTTCAGATGCCAAGTCAGCGAGAATACCTTGATAATCCGCATCGCTGCCCAAGAGCCAGAGCGGCAAGGTGGTCAATGAGGATTGGCTGAGCACTTTGTGTAAATCAGCAATCACGGGTTCATCCTGCATTCTCATGCCGGACCAATGGCGGTTGATGATGCCCTGAAATCCAAAATAACTAAAAGTATCTCTACGGATTTTCTCCGGCCACAGCCTTGAAATCAAGGGGCTTTTTATAAAACGGGCTTGTGCGGCCGCGGCATTATTCCATTGATCAATTAAACGCACCAGATCAATTCTCATGCCGAAGGCCCGATAAATCCGTTTAGGAAAATCATCCACCAGGGGCAGGCTGCCTTCAGTCATTTTTTTAATGTAGTCGGCATCTCCGATAAAAAGTGCGCCGAGTTGTGCCGGTACTTCAATACCCAGACGCTTCATTTCCTCAGAGACAAGGGGGTCCTGCCATTGACGCCTAAACTGCGCTTCTGAAACCGGCCCGCCTGTCATGCCCGCGTTGCGTGTGCCGACCATCATGGTATCAAGCCATTGCCCCTGCCAGAGGGAGCAATCTTCAAAAACATCGCAGAAAGATTTTAAGATGCCTTTGATACTGTCGGCACTCATGGCGTGCAGCGGCAGCCAATAGGTCACCATGCCGCCTTCATTTAAACGCTCGTAGAGCAACTCAAAATATTCCCGAGTGTAGAGGTTGACCACTCCTGCAATCTCCGGTGGCGGCGGTTCTCCGGTAATGAGGTCAAAGCGACGATCCGTTGTTTGCAGAAAGTAGCGTCCATCTTCAATGTGAACCTGAACACGCGGATCATTCAGGGGATGTTCTGCCGGATCACTGAAAATATTGTCATTCATCTCCAAAATGTCGCGGGAAATATCCACCACATCAATGCGTTCAAGCATCTTGCTATCGGTCAAAGCCTTTGCCGTGCTGCCCACGCCGTAGGAAATCAGCAGCGCATCTTTTGGGTCGGGGTGCAGCGCCAGCGGCCAATAAACAAAGAGCTTCATGTAGCGACGGGAACGAAAGTCGGAACTCGACATGGAATACGAATTGGTGATGAGCCTTTGGAAAAGCGGCTTGCCCTGCCATTGTTGCTCCAGATAGCTGACCGTTTCGATTTGCCCTTCTCGAATTTCTAAAATTTTACCGCCGCCCTCAGCAGGCAGGAGTCGCCGAATGGGTGCGTTCAGAAAATCGTTTTCCATTGCGCCGCGCGGAAAAAGCAGGATGGCGATGGCAAAAAGCACCGCGCCCACATAGGCCGTGCGAGATCCTTGTTCTTGCACACTCATTAAAATCAATGCGATGCCGCCGTAAATCACCGCAACCAGGAAGAAGGATTTTTCCATGCCGATGCTCGGAAGCAGAATAAAGCCCGCCGCAAAAGCACCCAGGGCCGCACCTGTTGTATTGGCCAGGGTGAGTGCCCCCGTCGTGGCCGTTTCCGATTTGAGATGGGCGCGAAGGGCCGTTCCGATGACGGTAAAAAAGAGGCCGGAAAAGTAGGAAACAGGAAACATGAGCGGAATGCCGATAGACAAAATACCACCGGAATGCGATATAACGTTTTGTAAATAGGGACTAATAATCGCGGGAAAAACAGCGTAAGTCATGATGCTGAAGATACCGAGCATGAAAGCCAGTGTCGCCCCTTGTTTTGCAAAAGCAGGGCGTTTTTGCAAGATGCGGGAGGCGGAAAACCCACCAAAGGCAATACCGGCGAGAATAATGGCAAGCATGAGAGAAAAGGATTCTGAAAGCCCCGAAACGAAGAGCATCAGGAAGCGGAACCAGACAATTTCTAAGGCCAAGAGTGCAAAACCGGACAGAAAAGCCGCCACCAAAAATCGCATCGGGAAAGATTTTTGTGTCTTTTCTATGACCGCTTGAGGAGATGCTGTCGGCCGGGTGCTCTCTTCTGAAGACCCTGCTTCGCCAAGTCGTCCACCAATTCGCCAGGCAATTGCAGCCACGGCCAGATTGAGAAAACCCGCGAACCAGGCGGTTGTGCGAATGCCGATGAGGCCGACCAGAATAAACTCAGTCATGAGTACACCTATCAGCGCACCCAGGGTATTCCAGCCATAAAGTTTTCCGAGTACGCGCCCGAACACGGGATCACTTGCTGAGAGCGCTTTCGCCAGCAAGGGTAGGGTCAAACCCATTGCCGTAGAGGGGACAAGCAGGAGCAGGAACGCCAGGAAGAGGCGGGAGGCATTGAGCAGCCAGGGATTGTCGAGTATCGGCAAAAACCAGGGGGCAAAAATGCGGCCGAATTCCGGCAGCACATAGACCAGAAGAATGCCGCTAATGCCAATGAGCAATTCAAGGATGGCGTAAGCGCGCACAGGGTTTTTGAAGCGTCCGCGTTCCAGCGCAGCCAAACCGTTTCCCAGTGCAAGCCCGGCCATAAAACCGGAAAGCACGAGTGCAGAGGCCCAGATGCTATTGCCAAAAGCAATGCCTGCCTGTCGAAACCAAAGGGCTTCAAACATCAGGGCGGAAGCGCCAGAAATCAGAAAAACCGTACAGAGCAGTCGCGACATCAGGAAGGCTTGAATGTGGATAACAGGACGTACTTAAACAAAAT
>CAZRYI010000163.1:0-5208 GCA_964604255.1 uncultured Nitrospirota bacterium | reverse complement strand
GCACACCCTTGCCCATCAGGGCATTCAAATAAACGGGCAGGGTTGCAACAAGGGTTTTCCCTTCACCGGTTTTCATCTCGGCTATCTTGCCTTCGTGCAGCACGATACCGCCGATGATCTGGGAGTCGAAATGACGCATCCCCAAAATGCGCCGAGACGCTTCGCGCACAACAGCGAAGGCCTCTGGCAGAATGTCGTCAAGACTTTCAGTCGCTTCTGCTTGTTTTTCGGCTTCGGGAGACTCCTCTGTTTTGAGCACTCCCAGCCGTTTCCGAAACTCCTGAGTTTTACCTTTGAGTTCCTCATCGGACAAAGCAGAAATCGCTGCTTCAAAACCTGCGACTTGTATCACAATTGGGGCAATACGCTTTAATTCCCGGTCATTTCGACTGCCCAGGAATTTTCTAACCAGACTTCCTAACACCACTGACTCCCGATACAAAACGGCGGGGCAATTTGTCCCATTCCGAGTTGTATTCCCATAATTTTAAATAGAAATGTTGATACTCATCAATATACAACCGACAATTGTAGCATAGGTTTTTTGAGTTTAAAACCTATAAAAAAACCCCGACAAGCCAAATCTTGCCGGGGTTTAGGTGTTTTCGATGATTCTGAATATTCAGCCGGAAAGCAGACCCTTTAATTGAGAATGTATTTCATCGGATCAACCGATATTTTATTCACAGTCACTTCATAGTGAAGGTGAGGGCCGGTGGAAAGACCCGTATTACCGACATAGGCAATCACATCCCCTCGTTTGACTTTTTGCCCGACTTTGACGGCCGCTTTTGAAAGATGACCATAGTGTGTCACCGTGCCAAAGCCGTGGTCCAATTTGAGATAACGACCAAAACCACCATTAAATCTGTAGTAGCTGACAACCCCTGCTGCTGGGGCGATGATCGGTGTGCCATGTCGCGCTGCGACATCAATGCCCTGGTGCATTTTTAGGTGTCCTGTAAAGGGTGAAACGCGCTTGCCAAATCGAGAGCTGAGCCAACCCGCAGTCGGCCAGATTGAGGGAGTTGAAGCCCAGAGGGAGCGACGGCTGTGAACGACTTCTTCCAATTCCTGGAAAGACTGCTCTTGATCTTCAACCTTGGCTTGAAGCAAGTCAAGATCCTGTTTAATGGAGGCTGTAATGTCCGGCGGGGCAAAAGTGGGGCGCTGGTCTTCAGAACCCCCGATACCAAAAGCCTGCGTACTTCCCTTGGCCGGTCCGATGTCGGTCAGCACTCTCAGTTTTTGGTCAAACTCAACAAGGCGGACGACCTGTTCTTTGAGGTTTTCCACGGTGTTTGAGAAGGACTGAATCTGGATTTTTTGGGTTTTATTCTCTTTGCGAAGATCGTTCAATACAAGCAGCTGCTCACGCAACTGATAGTGTTGAAAAGACAAAACCGAAACGGCGAAAATGAAAATGACTGAACTCAAGGCAAGAAACTTAACGGCACCTTTTCGAACCGAAAAGCGGCGAGGTTCGGATGTCATCGAACCTGGAAAAACGAGAACCTTATAAGGACTTTGGGACTTTCCCATGCATGACTCCAAAAAAAATCGAGGGGAAAATACCACAGACATTTTCCCCTGTCAATAAGAATAGACGATGGTTGAGCCTTCCAAAACATAGACTGCCATCACAAAAAAATAGTTTCTACCATTTATTATATAGGGGATTCTAGATGGCTGAGGGGTGAACAAGGTTTCTTAGACATTTTCTTAATATTTTTCAAAGAAACACAGGGGAAAGCCTATCTTTTTCTGCCGCGTTTCAGCGTACGTTCTGTGAAATCGCCATCCCGAAGACCGAGGTTGACCTCGAGATCTTCCACGCCAAAGACGGTACGATGTCCGTTTTGAACATTTGTGACATTGGTTTGTTTCCAGACAAACAGGCCTTCCGTTGTCTGCCAATCAATGGTTTGTCTTTTTAAGAGCTTTTTATTTCGGTCATAATAATCAATCCTTAAGACGGTCCAATCTTTTTTCGAGATCCATGAAACTTTTTTGCTGTAGATGCTGGTTTTTTCTTTCGGGGCGGATTCCACAACATAAGCCGGAACGCCTCGATAGGCTTCTTCCTTGATGAAGGTATGGATGTCTTCGTCGAGCCGCCGCTGACCCATGTCACCAAAGGTTAAGTCCGAGCCTAAAAAGGCATCATTCTGATCCTGAGCCGAGATACGCCTGACCATGCGAAGGGCGGGCAAATAAAGCCAGAGATCGTCCACTTTGTCTTTTTGTGAGTAGTCCCAAATCAAAAATGAGATGCCGCGAGAGTCAGGAGGAAACTCTGTGATGAGGAGCATTTTGCTGTCAACGCCGCCTTTGCTGCGATAGTTTTTCCAATATCGGCTTGCAATAATTTTCTTTTTTGAGCCATCTCTTTCGATCAGGAGTAGGTTGACCGTGTTTTTCTGGTCTTCCACCTGATAGATCAGGTCTCTTGATTTTTTGATAATTTCTTCTCCGTTGAGTGACTCGGCTTGTAGGCTGCCAACACCTAATCCGATAAGAAGCAGGACAGAAAACATCGCGATTAAAACTTGTTTTTGCATGTTTTTCATTTTGTCTCCTTTGCGGCTTTTTTCGGTTTTTCGCCCATGAGGACGACGAAGGGACTCGGTTCGGAGAGCTTGACTGTCTTAATCTTTCTGAAACCGGCGCTCTCCATCAGATCTGAAATTTCTTTTTCAGAATAGGCTGCGCCACCAGGCGTATGAATGAGCTGATTGACGCCAATCAATGCGGCGAGTTCAGGCCCGGTTTTCTGACGGTTGAGCATTTGATCCTGCACCAGGATCATGCCGCCGGGGTCGACTGCTTTGAAGGCCTTTTTAAGGATTTTTAAAATAATCTTCGGGGACTCCTGATTAAACATGGAGGAAAGCAAAACGCTATCGTAACCCTTGCCGAATTGATCGTTAAGATAGTTGCCCGGAAGCCGGGTAATGCGATCCGCCATGCCAAAAGAAGTCACGATTTCAGTGGTAATTTCCAGGGTTTGAGGCAAATCAAGCACGGTGGCGACCAGTGCTTTGTTCTTCTGGCAGAATTTAATATCGAAAGTGCCCGGCCCGCCAGCCACATCAAGTAGGTGCTTCCGACCGGAAAAATCAATGTCTTTGGCGAGTAGATCACCTTGACCCATTGCACGATAGTGCATGCCGTAAATGTAGTTTTTAAGGGCTTCCGGGCCTTGATCATGCGGTTTTTCGACGACGGGTTTTCCGGTTGTGACAGAGTCGCAAAGTTCTCCCCAGGCGGGATACCAGCTGTCGAACATTGAAACAATGCCGCCTTGAAATTTTTTGCCGCCTTTCACCAGGTAGGTCGTCGAAGTGCGGTTATTGCGATAAAGCCCGTTTTTCTGATTTAGCAAACCCAGAGAAACCACTGCAATGAGCAAAATTTCCAGACCCCGTTCATCGGCCTTACAGGCCTTCGCCAATTTTTTTACGGTTAAAGGGCCATCTTTAAGTAAAGTAAAAATATCAAGCCGGACTGCGGTGTGCAGGACTTTCGATTGCCAATAGGACGATGCTATACGCATCACCTCCATCGGGTCGGAACCGCTACTCACTTTTGTTTCCTTCGTTGTTTCTTTTGTTTCTTTTTTCATGGCGGTCTCCTTTTAGGAAGCTCTGATTAAGTCTGGGTTGAATTTTTCAGGAGAAAAAATTCCTGATTTAAGGCGTAAATTGCGGAAAATAGAGCGCTATTTGCTAAATTTGCAACGCAGAAGCTGGGAATTTTTACCCTGAAAAAACAATTCATGATTTAATCAGCGCTTCCTTTATGCGTCAGGACGAAATGAAAGGGTCTGTAGATTGGGCCATTGTTCGCTATATTCAATTTCTGTGATCGAACAGTTCGTAATGATCAGTCGTTTAAAATTTTCGAGCGGCATCTCAAGGGCGGCGATGACCAACATGCGGATTGTCCCGGCATGGGTAACCACTAAGATGGTCTGTTCCGGGTGCTGCGAAGTGAGTTGTGCGATGGTCTCTTTGACACGTGTAAAAAATCCCTTCAAAGACTCGCCCCCTAAAGGCACATGCTCAATCTTATCACGTTTCCACGCGGCCCAATCTTCCGGAAATTGTTTTTTAACTTCCTCCGCATTCAAACCGCCCCAGGTGCCGAAGCTGCGTTCCCGCAAACCATCGTTGGTCTGAATATCAATGCCTAGTTTCTGTGTGGCAATTGTTGCGGTTTCCTGTGTTCTCAGGGAAGGGCTGACGTAGAGTCCAGAGAGGGTTTTGTACTTTGTTTCGATTTTGTCAGTCCAGAGGCTCGCTTGTGATCGCCCACGCGCATTCAAGGGCGGATCTTCAATCGCATCGTCGTAAAACCGGTGTTTCGAATAATCGGTCTCCCCGTGACGAAGAAAAAGGGCTGTACTCGATTTTCTGCCGGTATTGCTGTGCATAAGCCCTACTCGGTTTTTTGGAAAATGGCGATTGAAATGGACACTGCAATGATGGAGAACACGCTCAAAACCCCCATGCTGATCATGAAGGTCTGCGAGAAGACACCGCTATAACAGGCTCGAACGGCTTCGACACCGTAATAAACTGGATTGACTAAACTGACGTATTGCATCCAGTCTGGCATGAAATCATGGGGTACCAAGGCGGGTGAGAAAAAAAGAAGGGGCAGGGTCAACATATTGCCCATGACAACAAGCGGTTCTTCCCGTTTGAGCACCATTGCTAAAGCATTGGAAACGGCTGAAAAACCCACAGCCAATAGCAGTACCGCAATCCAGATCCAGAGCCAGCCCATGCCAGTTGGCAAGCCCGCTCCCAGCGCTGCGGCGACGATGATGAGCAGGAAGACTTGAATCACAACGGTTGTGCCATTGTGAAGCAGGCGACTTAAGACAATGGACCCGCGAACGATGGGCGCGACAAAGAGTTTCTCCATGACACCGTAGCGCAAATCACGCAGCAGACTGACACCCGACCATGAAGCCCCGAACAGAACCGTCATGACGATGATGCCTGGTGTGAGGAACTGCACATAGTCTCCCTTTGGAAATTGCGGGAGTTCGGAAAGTCCCTTAAAAAGCTGACCGAAAATCACGAGCCAAAGCAAGGGCTGAATGAGTCCAAAAAGCGTCCACATCGGCATACGCCATGTGAGCTTGAGATATTTAAAAAGCAGGTATTTTGTATCGGAGAAAAAATAGCTCATGAATTT
>CAZRYI010000162.1:1374-5244 GCA_964604255.1 uncultured Nitrospirota bacterium | reverse complement strand
AACAAGTATGAGCGACGATTTTAAAACCAGTCATTTTAGTTGGAACGAATTGCTGACAAGCGATATTGAAAAAGCAAAGGCCTTCTACGGTGCGTTATTCGGTTGGACAATGATCGATATGCCAATGAATGATGGGCATTATACGATGGCGCAAAAAGGCGATGAAAAAGCCGCCGGGATGATGACGATGCCTGCGGAATGCAAAGATGTGCCACCGCACTGGGGAGCCTATGTCACGGTTGAAGATGTGGATGCTTCGGCAAAAAAGGTTGCTGAGCTGGGTGGCACCGTTGTTGTTCCCCCGACCGATATTCCGAATGTCGGTCGATTTAGCCTCTTTCAAGATCCACAGGGTGCCACACTTTCGGTCATTAGCTATTCCATGCCTTGTGCGGACTAGTCTTTTTTAGGGTGCCGTCAGGGTGTTCCTGCATCCTGGCGACACTCAAGACCGCTTGCGACGATCAATACTGTTTTTAAGAGATGCCAGTCTTTTTTTGTAGGGCGAAGAGGATTGTCTGAGCTTGTGAAGAAAGATCGGCAGACGGTAGCGCCAATTGTGTGTGCCGACTGTGGCAGGCAGGTTAATCTGTGCATCCTCGCCTAATATGTCCTGAATGGGCAGAATCACCCATTGTGATCCTGCCGCCAGAATCCGGTCGAGTATTGCCAGATGAAGTGCTTCTGAAAGCACCGAATCCTCGGCAAGGCATTCTGGTACCTGCAACATTTTCAAAAAATAACATCGCTCTGAAACAGAGATTTCCCGCCACCAGGATTGCAAGCTAGAGGTGTCGTGTGTGCCCGTCGTCGCGAGGGATATCAAAGGAAAGTCACGCGGATCGACAAATTGTTCACCGGTTTTTTCCCAGCGCATGACCTTCATGCCTGCAATGTGCAAGTGTTTTAAGACCTGCCTGACCGACTCAGGAATGGTGCCCAAATCTTCTGCAATCGGGATCGTCTCATCAAGTTCCTGAAGAATAATTTTTAGCAGCAAGCTGCCTCTTGCCACTTGCTCGCTTTCATCTCCCGGTTCAAAATAGGACGCAGTTTCTTTGGGGATCACCCAGACACGAAAATAACCCACCAGATGATCCAGGCGAATGAGATCAACTGTGTCCTTCATCTCAGAGATTCGCATTCGCCACCACCGAAAATCATTCTTCAGCATTTCCTGCCAGTGGAACAGGGGAAGCCCCCAATCCTGACCCGTCGCACTGAAAGCATCGGGAGGCACACCCACAGTCAGTTCATCGCTAAAAGTTGCCGCTTCGCTCCAAACATCCGCGCTGTCATGACTGATCAAAAAAGGAATGTCTCCCATGATCAGCACATTCTGTTTTTTTGCATGTCTCTGTACATTTTGCCACTGCGTCCACAAGGCCCATTGCAGGTATTGAATGAAGAGCAATTCATCGCTTTCCGCTTGCGCCAGTTTTTCGAGTGCGGTTTTGTTACGGCTTTTCAAGGCTTCCGGCCACTCTTTCCAATGTGCCCAATTGCAGCGCTGTTTCAGCAGGCGAAAGAGGGCATAGTCCTTGAGCCAGACTGATTTTTGTTTCATAAAGACCTGAAAGGCGATGGCCCGTTCGCTCTGTATCGCCCATTCATATTTTTTAAAATACTTGAAGGCGTAGCGAAGCAGTCTGTTTTTAAGGCAACGGACTTGTTCGTAACAAACACGATGGGATGATTGCAGGGCTTGAAGATCACGCTTGATAGTCGCATCAGCAAAAAAACGTCGGGCTTCGGGGGATTTTTGAATGTCGGGCCAATCCTGCAAGGAAAGATAAATCGGGTCACGCGCAAAGCTGCTCAAAGCTTGATAGGGGCAGGTTTCTGTCGGTGCTGTTTCGTAGATCGGGAGGATTTGCAGGACAGACAGGTCTTGATCGACCATGAAATCAATAAAAGGGATCAGGTCGTGCAGTTCGCCAATGCCCAGGTTTTGTGTTGTACGAATCGAAAAAACAGGCAGCAACACACCGGCACGTTTGCGTTGCTGATCACTGAGTGGCTGTTTTTGATGGAGTTTTTTTTTGCTCATGGGTCGTAGCGCGTTCCCAAATTGAAACTTATTGCTCTTCAAAAATCCGTCGGATGACTTCTTCGATTTCGACCTCTTCAACTGAAAGATCTTCGACTGGAAAATCGCCCAGCAGTCTGTAGGTCAGGGCAGCAATTTCTTTTTTTTCAATGTTGATGATGGCATGGTTCGCATCCCACTCAACCACGCCTTTCAAGTCTGGTGGCGCTGAGGTCGCTTGAGGTGTGGCGAAGCGGATTTTGAGTACTTTGTGGTCGATGTAGCGCTCAGAAAGTGCAGTCAGCGAACCGTCATAAACGATGCCGCCATGATTGATGACCAAAACACGCTTACAAAGTTGCTCGACATCCTGCATATAATGGCTGGTCAGCAGGACGGTTGTTTTTTTGAGGCGATTATATTCCTGAATAAAACCACGGACTCTTTCCTGCGAAATGACATCCAGCCCGATGGTCGGTTCATCCAAAAAAAGTACCCTCGGCTGATGCAGCAAGGCCGCAAGCAATTCACACTTCATGCGCTCACCCAAAGAAAGTTGGCGAACAGGAATATCAAGCAGTGCTTTCAAGTTGAGCAGTTCGACCATTTCATCCAAAGTCCGCTGAAAAGACTTCGGGTCAATGCCGTAAATATCCCGATTCAATAAAAAAGATTCTGCGGGTGGCAGATCCCACCAGAGCTGATTTTTCTGGCCCATGACAATCGAAAATTGACGCTGATACTCCCGCTTGCGTTCCCAGGGGGTGTATCCCAGAACCGAAATACTGCCGGATGTCGGGTAGAGAATACCTGAGAGCATTTTCAAGAGCGTGGTTTTCCCCGCACCGTTGGGGCCCAGAAAACCGACCAGTTCTCCGGCTTCAAGGGAAAAAGAAACCGACTTGACCGCATCTTTATAAATCGTTTTCCGATGCAGGAAACCCTTGAGCGAGCCCTTTAAGCCCGCCTCTTTTCGGTGGGTTTTGAAGACTTTTGAAAGTTGTTTGACTTCAATTGCGGGCATTCATAATCCTTTAGCTGCTGGCCGAGCCGTAAAAGTGGATGCTACGGTTCCAAACAAATAGTCCAAGTGATAAAAAAACAACCGCAACCGATACCGACAATGCAATCAATCCAGGTTCGGCACGTCCGACCAAAATGGCCGCCGGTGTGGTTGCGATCAAACTGCTGGGAATAATCACCGTAAAAATCGCCTTGCCGAGGCCATGATAAATGTCACGCGGGTAACGTGCGGTATTCATAAAAAAATAAACCACGGTATTCAATTCCTGAGACTTTACCAGCCAGAAAACAAGGCTGTTGACCAGCAGACAAAAACCATAATAAATCGCAAGGGAATTGATCAACATCAATAGATAAAAACCGATGCTGGCAATACCCGAATCACTCAACTCGATAAAACCGTAAGTCACAAGCACCAGGCCCATCAAACCTTCTCCTAAACTTTCAGTCAAGGAGACATGGCGAAAAGCGAGATGGGCCGAGGCCGACATGGGCGCTGTCAGCATGACATCAAAATTGCCGGTACGCACGTAGTTGCCCAGTTCCAGAAAGCCTTTTCTAAAAAGCAGGTAGGCCAGTTCCCTCACAATGCCGACGGTTCCGACCAGGATCAGGGTTTGCTGAAAGTTCCAGCCCCCGATTGTTTCAACATTGCCGTAAAGGATGGAAAAAAAGACCACATTGACCAGCATGAAAAAAATATCCATGCCGACATTGATGATAAAGTCCGCCCGATACATCATCTCATTTTTGAGATTATGTTTTAAAAACGCACAATAAAGTGAAAAATAACGGCTGAGGATTTTTGTCATGTCGGG
>CAZRYI010000162.1:0-1274 GCA_964604255.1 uncultured Nitrospirota bacterium | reverse complement strand
CAGGGCGATTAACAAACCTTGAAGCGGTGCTGTTTCTTTTTCTAAAAAGATTTGAATCGGGAAAAAAACGAGGAAGCGAAAGGGCAGTGCATTTGCCACATCCTGAAACATTTGAGGGAAAAGGTCGAGCGGGAGCAAGGCCCCTGCCATAAAAAACATGCTGTATTGCAGCATGTATTTAAAGGAATTGATCTGCACAATCCAAAAGGCCAGAATCCCGATTAAAAAATCGAACTCAAAAGCCAGGATGCCCGCCAGGATCATCGCCAAAACAAAATAAACCAGGCTCAAAGCGCTACTCGGCAGCGTAATGTAGGCAATCAGAATAAAAGAAAGAATAGCGCCCACCACCAGAATCAGCAGGCCTTCAAACAACTTCCCGGAAAGGTTAATGGTAAACCAGTAGTGGAAATAATTGAGCGGTTTGACCAGAAAATTTGAAAAACTGCCCTCACGAATATCGTTGCCGATTTCCCAGCTAATATAGGAAAGCACCATGCTGTTGATCATCAACTGCAATATATAGTAGGTCATCAAGTCTGCGAGGCTGTAATCCCCGAGGCTTTGCTCTGCCCGATAAATGGCATTCCAAAGGTAGAGCAGCACCGAAATATGGAGGAGGTTGCCAAAAATAGAAATAAGGGTCGGCCCCCGATATTGCAGTGCATTTTGCCAGTTGACCCGAAAAACAGTCCAATATTTTTTCATTCGGAGATTATAGAGTATTGGCCGGGAGAGGTCTATTTCCTTTGATCAGGCTTCTTTAAAAATCATTGATCTTCCAAAAATGAGAATCTTGTATTGTGTGAGGGGTGTGATGTATCGCGGTTTTGCCGGGAGCATAAGAAAGCCTCCTGACGCTATTTTTTATCATCATCTTCTTCAGCTGCGACTATTCCCATTCCAGTTTCGACTTTTTTAGCTTCTTCCTCCAATGCTTTTTTTGATTTATTATCGACCATCTTTGCAACCTTAGATAGACCTGGAATTCTTTCCAACACGTTAACTGCGTTGGCGAGTTTCACGCTTTTATCTAGAGCGTCCATTAGTGGATGATCAGAGTTATTATAGTCTGAAATGAGCTTCCCAGGATTCTCCGCACTGACATCTAAAACGCTATAAAGTAGCTTATGTTTTAATTCCTCATAGGATTTCTTATCCTGGATATTTTCAATTTGCTTTGACAATCCCTCATACGTTTTACTCAGCACTTCTTTGTGTGCATATTCCTCTATAAGGCGTTTTGATAAATTAACTTTTTTACTAGAGGAGTA
>CAZRYI010000161.1:0-5277 GCA_964604255.1 uncultured Nitrospirota bacterium | reverse complement strand
CCACATGGGGATTCATTGCATGAGCGGCATCACCCAAAAGAGCACCACCATTAACGACCCAAGAATCGCTTTTCACGCGAAAACAACGCATATAAGCACATTTCTCCCAGGAAGAAATCTCTTCCAGGGGAACTGCAAACAAGGCGTTTATCTCTGGATTCAGTGACAGGATTTCCCTTTTAAGGTGTTCGATGTTTTTACTTTGAACTTCCTGAAGTCGAGTCCTTGGCACAAGATAGAAGAGGTAGATTCGATCTTTTGAAACAGGAAAAGCCCCGAAGATCATCTCTTTGCCCAGATAATAATGCACATCTTTTTGAAATCCGGCAGGACGGTCAACAACCATCGTCACATAACCATCTGCATAAGAATAAAGTTGAGGACGGATTTGAAAAGCATCCCGGACACGCGATGCAACACCATCTGCACCGACAAGCACTGGCGCATGAAAGGAAACATCTTTCCCGCATTCATCGGCCAAGACACCAACAAGCTGATCACCTTCCCAAAGTACCTCTTTGAACGAAGTGCCCCAAAAAGTTTGAATCGCAGGCTCCGCGTCAAGTCGCGCCAGCAACAGCCTTTGCAGGACTTCGGGCAGCAGGATCAGAGCATAAGCATAGGGAGATGCTAGACTAGTGTAATTGATCGTGCAGAGGTGTTCACCGGCACCCTGATAAAAATGGACCTGATCACAGCGATGGATGTCCGCACTTAAAAGTTCAGTAAGGAGGCCCAACTGGTCAAGAATTTTGAGGCCATTGGGTTGCAGAATTTCCCCCCGTGGTGCTGGCATTGGAGGGTTTTGCCGATCCAAAATCGAAATGCGAAAGCCTTTTTTGGCGAGCAAAAGGGCAAGGATGATTCCCCCGGTACCACCACCAACAATCACCAAATCTGATTTCCTTACAGGCATTGCAAACGCGTCCTAAACTTAGGAACCACTCTACTTTACGTCCCTGGACAGGTCAAGGCAGAGCTTCCTTGAGCAATATGCCCCTCAAACGGGGGGCTTGCCATATTCAAGATGCTTTGTTTACAATTTGCCATCACACTTCTTTTTTTAGATACTTTTTCCAAACAATCACATATTTACCAAGGATTGCAATGACTTCAAGATTAAGATGGGGTATAAATAATTTCAGTTCTAAAACGAATCTGAGGGTATGTCTACCCGACGCTAAAAAACCTCAAGAAGAAAAATAAGGAAAGCAGCCCTCATGCCCTACCAGGAAATTCTATCCATTGCTAGCGTGTTTTTATGT
The DNA here is from genome assembly GCA_964604255.1 of uncultured Nitrospirota bacterium. Taxonomy (GTDB): domain Bacteria; phylum Nitrospirota; class Nitrospiria; order SBBL01; family JAADHI01; genus JAJDBU01. The sequence continues at coordinate 4,012 of CAZRYI010000161.1, read as the reverse complement.
GTCGTCTTAGCCATTTTTGTGGGTTCAAGAGGACTGAAACACGCAGAGAACTTAGGCTTTGCATTTGGTATGAGCGGTCTGGCACTTAAGGAAACCAGTGCCGCAATGATCACCCTTTTTCCAGAAGGCAACGTCCTGCTTTGGGAGCAAGTATTCCTTTTTGCCCAAGCCTTCATGGGAGGTGGGTGGGTGCTTTTTTCCTCCACGCTTGCCCGTGCAAATGCGACTGAGTTTTTTAGAAAATGGCGACCTTTGTTTGGACTCTACTATATTGCTTTGTTCGCATCCATTTGGACACCGCTTTTCACAATGAGTTCAAGCCTTGTATCAGCGCCCCATACCCTTCAAGTCAGCAAAACGGGCCAACTGTTTTTTCTCGTTCACCTGCTTATGATGGTTTTTACTTTAATGAATTTGGAACAAACCTTTCGTGCCTCTTCCGGCACACCCCGGTATAAAGTCAAATATATCTTCCTGGGCACGGGTGCAATCTTCGCTTTGGAAATCTACCAGGCCGGGCAGGTGCTTCTCTTTTCAGTGATCGATACCAGCTTGTTTCCGTTTTACTCGGGCGCACTGATTTTTGCCTACGCTTTGATTTTGTTCGCAGTGGTTCGGCACCGTCTGCTGAACGTTGATGTCTTTGTCTCACGTTATGTCATTTATAAGTCGGTTTCTCTCCTTGCCGTGGGTGCCTACCTTTCCATTGTCGGAATCATGGTCGTCGGGGTGCAACGTTTTGGTGACGGTAAATACGTCCACTTGATTCCAATCGTCGTTTTTGCCGCCCTCCTGGGCATGGCCATTCTGCTTCTGTCGGAAGGTTTAAGACGACAGATGCAAACCTTTATCAACGTCAATTTTTTTAGAAATAAATATGACTATCGCATCAAATGGCAGGAATTCACGAGTACGGTTGGCACAAAGCTCAGCTTGACGGAACTGCTGCCCTCCCTGGTTTCCTGGGTATCAGAAACAATCGGAAGCAATGATGCCGCAATTTGGCTCTTAGACCAGGAGCGCAATCGATATTATCTGGCGAGTCGTCGGAGTTTTTCGTCGGCCCCTGCCACATGGTCTGAAAGTGGTCCACTCGCCCGAGCGATGAAGGAGCGGGCTGCCCCTCTGGAACTGCTTAAATCAAAAGGTCTGTACGAGACCATTAGACACGAATCCCCTGAGTTTTTTGATTCACACCAGGACACAGCCTGGATCCCGATGATCCTGGATCAAAAAATGATCGGCATCTTAGCGCTTGGCCGTAAGATTACCAATGATCGCTATGACTACCATGATCTGGATCTCTTAATGACGATTTCAGATCAGGCCGCCGGACAGATTGATCGTGTTCGGGTGATTGAAGAACTGGCTGTCGTCCGGGAGCTCAAAGCGATTCACACCCTGTCTTCCTTTTTCCTGCATGATCTGAAGAACTATACGTCCACCCTTTCTCTACTGGCCCAGAACGTCAAGTTTCATGGTGAAAACCCGGCGTTTCAACAGGATGCTTTTAAAACCATTGAAGCAACCGTTGACAAAATGAATCAACTCATCCGGCATATCACGGTCGTTGCAAAAGGTCTGGTGCTTTCCAGGTCAGAGGTCGATATCGCTCAACTGCTGGAATTGACTCTTTCGGGACTTAATGGTGCCTTGGGTTTGAAAGGACATATCTACTCAATTTTGGGAGATCTGCCTCACATTTCCGCCGACCCGGAGCAACTGGCAAATGTTTTTCGAAATCTCATCATCAATGCCTGCAACGCCGTTGACGGTGAAGGAAATGTCAACATTGAATCCAGGACGGAAAATGACCGAATCTATATCTCTATTCGTGATAATGGTTGCGGGATGTCAGAGGAATTTATTTCGACAAAACTGTTTAAACCACTCAGAACAACCAAGGCCGCAGGCTGGGGCATCGGCTTGTTTCAGTGCCAGCAGATCATGAAGGCACATGGCGGAAAAATTGCGGTAGAGAGTGTCGAGGGGGAAGGCAGCACTTTTACGGTTGAGCTGCCACTTGTAAACAAATAAAGGAGCTCTAAAACCCGGCTTTATTTACTGACCGTGAGTTTTGTCCTTAAACTCCCAGGGAGGTGTCGGATGCGCTTCTTTCCAGAGACCAATCTTCATTTCACGGGCGGCTTTTTCCAGATCTCGATAGCTTCTATCAGCAGAATCCTCCCCGCGCCACCAGGCAAAACCTGCCTTCACCAGCTCGTGGTTAATGCTGAGACCCGCATCCATCAGCATCACCTCTGCACTAACGACACCGAGGCTATTGACCGATTTTACGTCAACACGGACAGGGCCGGAATGGGCCATCATCGCTGTAAATGACGCGGCCTCTTTTCCGTAGGCCTGGGTTTTCTCCGGGCTGTCAATTGAGGAGAGTCGGACGTTCACAAACTTCCCCTCGTACAGCACCCTGATGGTATCTCCTTCCAGAACCTCAACCACGGTACCTGTAAAGGAATCGGGCAGTGAAAAGCTTAGAGCAGGATTGAAAAGAAAAAAAAGAAAAAAAAGGGATGTCTTTAAAAACAAATTCACGATTAAATACCTATTTCACCAAAAAGGAAATACTCAAAAACGGGGCGGATGGTAGCACAAGGTTTATGAAAACTTCCACATAAAGCTTTTTTTGTGTTTCAGCCTACTTACTCAATCATCTGGCTTAATCCTGTCCAGGTGCCGAACCACTTGTTGCCGTTTCGGTCAAAGGCAATCGAAAACACATTATCGTTGAGCAGACCGTCTTTCGTCGTATAGGTCGTCCATGTTTTGCCATCAAACAAGGTGACGCCTTTGTCGGTACCCGCCCAAAGATTGCCTTCAGAATCAATTTCAAGTGCGTGTACAAAATTACCACCGATTGTGCCGGTGCCCGCAATGTAAGTCTGCCAGGATTGACCATCAAAACGTGAAAGACCTGCTCCCCAGGTACCAATCCACTTAACATTGTTACGATCAACGGCGATATCAAGCACATAATTCGGATTTCCGATTTGATTGCCTTTTTTATCCCTTTGGTGGTGTCCTGAGCGATGCGCGTCGCCCTCTAATACACCCCCTATTTTTGCACCAAGCCCCTCTTTGTGCGTATATGCTTTCCAGGTACGACCATCAAAACTGTTTAGTCCGCCCTCCGTACCAAACCAGAAAAGGCCATCCTGATCTTTTGCAATGGCATAAACCCATTTATCAAGTAAACCCGCTTCTTCGGTATAGGTGGTAAATGACTTTCCGTCAAAATGACTGACACCTTTCCAGGTGGCGATCCAGCTTGAGCCATCGTCATCAAAAAAGATGTCATAAACCCAGAGATCTCCGAGACCTTTCCCCTTAGGATAGATTGTCCACGAAGCACCGTAAGTAAGTTTACCGCCGCCATAGGGCGTGAAAACCTGCCAGTTTTTGCCATCAAAATGAGAAAGCCCACCACCATAGGTGCCGATCCATTTCTCTCCTTTTGGATCAATGGCGATCTTATAGATCCCTTTTGCCAAAAGCCCATCTGTCGACCGAGTGGTGTAAATTTCGTAGTGATCCAAGGTCCTTGTGTCGTATCGAATAATACCATTTGACAGGCCAAGCCAAAGGAATTCACCTTCAAACGCAAGGGTCTTCACGTTGGCCCCGGTTTCAAAATTGACAAATCGGGGAGGGCGGGTGACTTTGGATCTACTCGCCAAGTCAGAGACCGTTCCGATGGGTTGAAAGGCCGCACAAGCGGAGAGATAAAACGTTAATAGTATGAAAGAAAAAAGGTGAATTCTCAATTGACAAACCTAGACTTTGTTAGTATTCTACAGGCCGCAATTCTGCTTTTCAAGCAGTGTACGGGCGGGTAGCTCAGTTGGGAGAGCGTCGGCTTTACACGCCGAGGGTCGCAGGTTCGAGCCCTGTCCCGCCTACTGCTGGCGGAGCGGAATATAGGATGTCAGTTTGAGTTTGCGGGGTCGTAGTTCAGTTGGTTAGAACGCCGGCCTGTCACGCCGGAGGTCGC
>CAZRYI010000160.1:0-5347 GCA_964604255.1 uncultured Nitrospirota bacterium | reverse complement strand
CTCATGAGGAACATCAATGTACAATTTTTCCTTCAGAGCGTAACTTGTCAGACCTTTGTCCAGTGCTGCCACCAGGGTTTTCAGTAACGCAAAGGACTTACCACCACCTTGTTTCAGGATGATGCTGTCTTTTTCTGATTTGACCTCGAAACGTCCAAAAGTACTGATGCAAAAAGGCCAGGGCCAGGCTTGAGATCTGGAATTGGGTTCCGGCAGGTGCTGATACTGTTTTTCTACAAACTGGGAGACATAGCTTATTTCTATCCCGAATCGCAATGCGCGCTGGCAAGCCCAAGTCATTAACAGGGGCGGCCAGTGGCAACACGCAATAAGTGCGTCATGTCTTGCCGTAGCAAATCCTTCGTTCAGGTAGTGCTTTGATTGATCATCTTCACCCTTATCAAAAAATATTTTGGCGTAAATCAGATAGAACCGTGACAATTGCCCCTGGAACGCCATTTTTTTACAGTATTTAAGTAAGTCATCGTGCAGCGCCAATGCTGCGACTGTTTTTTGTCTAACACACAAATAGTAGAGGTATAACAATGTATGATGGATGATAAACGGTGGTACCTGTGTACGATCAAGGTGGCGTAAATACGGCTCAGCGATGTGATCAAGGTCTTCATATTCATCTATCACTGTTCCCGCCATAATCAGACAGGTTTGATAGAGTGATTGATAAATCAGGTCTTTTTCCTGAATATTTTTCTTCAATTTGTTGATATATTTTTTCGCCAGGTCAATTTTGTTTAAGCCCAATGCGGCAATGACAATATGTGCATGAATATGACTATCAAAAACGGAAACGCCACTTTCTTTTGCGACTTCCAAGGCTTGCAACTGTAATTTCAATTGTTTCTCAAAAGCATTCAGCGACCACAAGCCAATAGAACAATATATCGCCGTGCCGAGGTAGAGTACCGGCTCGTCTTTCAACTCAGCCAAACTATTTTCTAATCTTTTAAAAATCACCATATCCTCTTCTCTGACCCCTGAGGCGGCGGCGACAATGGCATAGCTGGACATCATTTGCAGACTCATAGGCGAATCGGGCATGGCTTCAATGACTGATAGGAGGCGTGTTCGCAGGTCTTCTCTTTTTTGCGGATCCTGATCGGAGAAAAAATAACAATGTAACAATATCGCGTCAATTGCGCCTTTTTGCAATTCTTGAGGCAGCTCAGGATAACGACCCCTTAGATCATCATAGCGCTTTACCCAGATGGGCAGACGGCTCCCACCCAGTAGCGTACTGCAAATAAGGGATACCACGGCATACCATGTGAGATATGCTCCTTTTGCATTGGATTTTTTTGTGAAATCAGCATAGGCGATTTCGTAATAATCAAGCGCAAGAATCACATCTTTATAGGTAGACAGCTTGCCTTTCCAGTAATTGATCCAGGGTTCGCAGCGGGTGAATGTTTCGGGCAAGGCATTGATATATCGTTGTAGCGGTTTAATCCGACCGCTGTCGAATAGCTCAGCTGCATGTTTGAGGATGACGGTCACCAATGCCTGCCATGCTTCCAGTTCAAACAGCAGATCAGCAGCAGCTTCGTATTCACCGTCGTTTTGCAATGTCTTTGCTGTTGCAAAACGTAATTCATATAATTGTTCTTTTGAGAGCACGCTTTTAGCACGTTCTTGGAGGTATTCTTTCACAAGGGGATGCAGGGTGTAGCCTTTGCTGCCTTGTCGCAAGACAAATAAGTTTTTTTGTGCCAGTCCGGCAAGCAGTTTTTCTGAGTGTGTAATATGGCTCACTGCCCTTGCCGACGCTGCTGTGATATGTGGCATATAACAGACTTTCATCAACAGCGCACTTGTCTCAGTATCCAATGAAGATAAAAACTGATCCGCAATGTAGTGATCCAATACCTCAATTCCCAAACCTGAGGTATTGGTTTTATCAGAGACATCTGCACCCTCCGGCAAAAGAATCAAGCCAGCGATCCAGCCATCGAGTTTATGATGTAAAGACAAGAGTGCATCTTGAGAATGTGTCGCTCCAAATAAACGACTTGCTGCCATCCATTCTTCTTTTGCAAAGCGCATCATTTTTGTATCAATGACACAGAGCTGACGTTTAATCACTAAAGTGTTCATAGATGCGGGAGGTAGGTGCCGACTCATCACCAGCAGAGAAACACCTGCTGCCATTGATTCCGCAATACAAGGGAGCAAAGATGGGATCGGATCTGTCTCAGGTAACAACTGGAAGTTATCCAGTACAATCAGACCATTACCCTGTAATCTTGATGAAAGGTCCGAAAAAAAATGGCGCGTAAATGCAGAAATTCCCTGATGATATTCAGGAGTGAGTTTCGGCACGGCTTTTTTTCTACGTGGTGCAGCAAGCTTTCCGGCGAGTCCCAGGTAATGAAAAAATGTCGCTAAATCTCTGTCCTCTTCATCTACCTGATACCAGCAATGTGCAAGCTGTTTTTTCTGGATATAACTGGAAACCAGTGTTGTTTTCCCTGAACCGCCGGGAGCGGCGATCCAGATAACGCGTGCCTGTCTTCTGGCTTCATGAATAAGATCAAAAAGTCGTGAGCGATGTATGATTTTTGCGGTGCTGGGACAAATAATTTTAGAAGGATAAATGGCGCTATGCCTCACTTCAGGTCATCCTGTTCAAGCGACTTTCCGCAGATTGTTTTTTCAACTTTTCGGTCGAAGAATGGAAATTCCGGGAGTGTTCAATATCCTGTGTCAGGGCTTATTCTGGCGTTTCAGCTTAGCAAATTAATAGTTCTCTATCTATTCAGTCTGCCTTCAAAGAGATTAAAGTTTTGAAACCACGACAATTTCTTAATAAATTCCTATGGCCTTAGGTCCCTTAAAAGTACTTTTCAGCATGTTCGAAAATCAAGAAAGTAGTGATTGTGGCTTTTTAGGTTTTGCTTACGGATGACGCCGTGGGGGATCTTGTACTGCTTATGAATATAGCATCTACAAAAAATAACCTGGTGGACGGGATATTTGAGGAATACGAGATAAAAGTACGTAAACGGTCGATGAAATTGAAGCGTTCAATAACAGCAAATGGCATCACGCTTATTTGTGTTATTTGAGCCCAATGGTATTTGAAAAAAGGGGTGTTTTTTTTAAATGCCCCCGCTGGGGTATCCCAGGGGGGCATTCAATTCAAGACCAAGGTTTTATTTTTTCTCTGCGGCTTTTTCTTCTTGGTAGATCTTGATCAACTCTGCGGAGATTTGTTTTGGAACCGGGGCATATTTCAAAAATTCCATCGAGAATTCGCCCTTTCCCTGCGTACCACTTCGGAGCTCAGTGGAAAATCCGAACATTTCGGAAAGCGGCACCTCAGCCTCGATTTGCACAAAGGTCTCGTTGTTTTGCGTCCCTAGGATAACGCCCCTTCTCTGATTGATCAGTCCGATCACGCCCCCTTGGAATTCGACGGGTGCTTCGCATCCCAATTTCATGATCGGCTCCAGGATGATGGGCTTACCCTGAGGATAGAACTCCCTAAAAGCGGCCATCGCGCAGGCTTTGAAGGCCATTTCGGAAGAGTCGACCGGATGGAAGGAACCGTCGTTGAGGACGACGCGAACACCCACCACAGGAAAGCCGATGAGCGAACCGCTCTTGATTTGTTCACGAAATCCCTTCTCACAGGCAGGAATATATTCTTTCGGGATTGCGCCTCCCTTGATGTCTTGAACAAACTCAAAGGTCTCAATCGCATCGGAAGGGAGCGGCTCGATATATCCTTCAATTTTGGCGAATTGACCGGAACCACCGGTCTGCTTTTTGTGGGTGTAGCTGAACTCCGCCTTCTTAGAGATTGTTTCCCGATAGGCAACCTGCGGTTCTCCCGACTCGATTTCACATTTATATTCCCGTTTGATTCGTTCGCTATAAATTTGAAGGTGAAGCTCGCCCATGCCGGAAATGATGGTTTGGTTACTTTCATCGTCCCGGTGAACGCGAAAAGTGGGATCTTCTCTCATAAAGCGATTAAGTGCTTTAGAAAAATTTCCGGCGTCTTCCTTCTTTTTTGGCCAGACGGCCAGAGAGATAACGGCGTCAGGGATATACATTGAGGTCATGGTGTAGCTGAGCTTTCCATCGGTGAAGGTGTCTCCGGAAGCGCAGTCAACACCAAAGATCGCCGCAATATCTCCCGCTTCAGCAGAGTCGATATCGTGCATCTCGTCGGAGTGCATGCGAACCAGCCGAGAGACGCGGACCTTCTTCCCCGTTGTCGCATTGTGAATGGTGTCTCCTTTGCTGACTTTCCCCTGATAAACGCGCATATAGGTCAACTGACCGTAGCGGCCATCTTCCAATTTAAAGGCGAGCATGACGAGCGGCTTGTCGGCAGTGCTTTCCAGGATGACTTTGGCTTCGTCGTTGCTCTGATCGTGTGCCTCATTGGTCACCTCCGTCGGATTGGGCAGATAGTAGCCGACACCGTCGAGAAGCAGTTGAACGCCTTTGTTCTTGAAGGCTGATCCCATCATCACAGGAATAAATTGAAGGGAGATGGTCGCGTTGCGGATGCCCTGGCGAAGCTCGTCGGTTGAAACCGGTTCTTCCTCTAGGAATTTCTCGGCGATATCGTCATCGAAGTCGCTGATTGCTTCGAGCAGATCATGGCGGAGGCTTTCGGCCTGGTCTTTCAGCTCGGCTGGAATTTCTTCCTCTCGAACATTCTCCCCGTTATCGCCGTCAAAGTAGTAGGCGCGCATGTTGGTGAGATCGATCGTTCCTTGGAGATCCATTTCCGCACCGATCGGCATAGCGATGGCGTGTGCGTTGTGGCCCAACTTTTCGCGGAGCTGCTGGATGACTCGGAAAGGGTCGGCCCCCGTCCGATCTAATTTGTTGATGAAAGCAATCCGAGGCACCTTGTAGCGGCGCATCTGGCGGTCAACCGTGATTGATTGGCTCTGGACGCCGGAGACACCACAGAGGACGAGAATGGCAGCATCCAAGACACGAAGGGCCCGTTCCACCTCAATCGTAAAATCGACGTGGCCGGGGGTGTCGATGATGTTGATGACCGAGTCTTTCCATTCGCAATAGGTCGCGGCCGATTGGATCGTGATCCCTTTTTCTCGCTCCAAATCCATTGAATCCATCGTCGCGCCCACGCCTGATTTTCCGCGAACCTCTTCGATCTTGTGGATTTTTCCCGTGTAATATAATGCCCGTTCCGTCAGGGTCGTTTTGCCGGAATCGATATGGGCTGAAATACCAATATTTCTAACTTGAGTGATGATCGCCATGCACTTGCTCCTTGATAAGTTTAAATACAAAATTAAAGAGAGACACTATACTCTCCCATGAACCACTAAACAATTTATAT
>CAZRYI010000159.1:0-5389 GCA_964604255.1 uncultured Nitrospirota bacterium | reverse complement strand
CCATGTCCCGAAGCATGGCCTGCTCTTCAGTGAAATTAAAATCCATAAGTCCTCGTTTCCAATGTAAGGCTCTGTGTTTTTTTGCTTTTATTTATCCTGAAATTTAGGCTGTCTTTTTTCAAGAAATGCTGAAAGCCCTTCTTTCATATCTTCTGTTTGGCAAATTTCGCCGAAGAGTTGTGCTTCACGTCCGAGTCCGATGGAAAGCGGTTCATGCATCCCTTCCTCAATCGCGATTAAGGCTGCTGCTGTTGCCTTTCCTCCTTTGGACGCGATCTTTTTGGCCATGCCTGTGGCCTGTTTGAGCACTTCTCCTTCGGGAACGACCTTGTTGAGGAGGCCGATTCGTTTTGCCTCTTCAGCGTTGATCATGTCTCCGGTCAGGATCAATTCAATCGCTTTGGCCTGTCCCACCAGTCTCGGCAGGCGTTGTGTGCCACCAAAACCGGGGATAATGCCGAGATTGATTTCGGGTTGTCCCATGCGCACACGGTCTCCCCCAATGCGGATGTGGCAGGCCATTGCCAGTTCGAGACCACCCCCGAGACAAAATCCATTGATGGCAGCAATCACGACCTTGTGCATCTGCTCTATTTTGCTGAATAGGGACTGTCCCTGCCGCGCGAGCTTTTCGCCGTCTTCGGTCGATTTAATTGAAGCGATGACCTTGATGTCCGCTCCGGCGACAAAAAGTGCGCCTGAGCCCGTTAAAACAATGGCTTTCACGGACTCATTTTTATTCAGGGTCTCGACCACTTTTTCCAACTCAGTCATCAGGGCGAGGGTCAGCACGTTCCTTGGGGGATTGTTGAGTGTGACGATTGCGAGTGATCCATCCTGTGAAACATTGACAAGCTGATCTGACACGGATACCTCCTTGTAGGAATGATGAGTCAATCAATAATTAAAAAAACCTGAGCCCGATTTCACGCCAAGATAGCCACCGGCAACCATACGTTTGAGCATGGGTGCAGGCCAGAAGCGTCCACCCAGGTTTGCAGACAGTGATTGAAGTTCTGAAAGCACGACATCCAGTCCAACTTGATCGGCATAGTGCAGGGGGCCGCCTTTATCTTGTGGAAATCCGGTTCCGGCCATCATAGCAATGTCGATATCACCTGCAGAGGCAACCCCTTCTTGAAGGGAAATGACTGCCTCATTGATCATGGGCATAATGATGCGATTGACAGAAAATTCGGTCTTTTTTAGTCCACCCCCCGCTTGTCCCTTTTGAATGATGGCCTCAAGCCCTCCTTCATCTCCATCTTTGTAATCGTAAAATCCTGCACCGCTCTTGGTGCCGAGTCGCCCCGCCTCTTCAAGTTCTCCTAGAATTTGTGCTGCGGTGGCTCGCACGCCATAAGCATCGTAGAGAATATCAGCGACTTTGACTGAGACATCAATGCCAACCAGGTCAAAAAGTGTGAGCGGGCCCATTGGCATGCCGAAGGAAACGAGGGCGGCATCAATTTCCTTCGCTGTCGCAGCGCCTTCTTGCAAGGCAATGGCTGCCTCGTTTAAGTAGGGCATTAAGAGGCGGTTGACGAGAAAACCGGCGCACTCCTGAACCCGAATGGGAATCTTGCGAAGACCTTCTGAAAAGAGCACCACATCATCAATGGTTTCATCCGAGGTGCCCAAACCGGGAATGACTTCGACCAGTTTCATCACGGGGGCCGGATTAAAAAAATGCATCCCAATCACCTTTTCGGGTTTTTTTGTAGCAGAGGCAATTGCGGAAATAGGAAGAGAAGAAGTATTACTGGCGAAGATGGTGGTTTCGGGGCAGACGCTTTCTAATTCCTGAAACAGCTTTTGTTTGACAGTCACATCTTCGTAAATCGCTTCAATGACGATATCGACATCCGAAAAATCAGAATTATCCGTTGCACCCGTCACCAAAGCCATTTTCTGTTCAAGTTCTGAAGCGGTCATTTTTCCTTTGTCGACGCGCGTCTGATAAATTTTTCGGATCGTTGCAAGACCACGATCCACCGCTTCCTGGTTGACATCACGCAGAATGACAGGCAGGCCGGAATAAGTAATGACCTGTGCAATGCCCGCACCCATCGTTCCCGCACCAATTACCGCTGCTTTATAAATGTACACACTGCCTCCTGTTTTCTAAGGATTTGCCTGAAGATTTACTTCCGTTCTAATACCATTGCGGAGCCGAGTCCTCCCCCGACGCAGAGGGAAGCAACACCCAGAGATAGATTCCGGCGCTTCATTTCTTTGAGCAAAGTAATGATCAAGCGTGTGCCGGTCATGCCCACTGGATGTCCAAGCGCGATAGCGCCGCCATTCACATTTGTGATCTCTCGCTTTAATCCCAATGTGCGTTCAACCGCGAGATATTGCACCGCAAAGGCTTCGTTGACTTCGATGAGTTCGATATCCGATAGAGAAAGATTGGCTTTTTTGAGGGCCTTCGGAATCGCAATTGCCGGGCCGATGCCCATACGCTCGGGCTCGACACCGACAGAGGCGTAAGAGCGGACATAACCCAAGGGTTCTTTTCCCAAAGCCAAGGCCCGTTCTGCCGACATGATGACCAGGGCCGCCGCGCCATCACTGATGGGACAGGCATTTCCCGGTGTGACCGAGCCGCCTTCTTTGAAGATCGTTGGGTAGAGAGAAAGCATCTGTTCTGAAAGTGCGATATTCGGCCCTTCATCTTGGGAAAAGGTTTCAGCGGTCACCTCTTTTCCGGCGACTCTTTTAGGAATGCTGACTGGCACAATCTCATCCCGAAACTTGCCTTCACGTGTGGCACGAAAGGCCCTTTTATGGCTTTCGACCGCATATTTGTCTTGTTCCGATCGGGAGATTTGAAACTCCTCCGCGAGGTTTTCCGCGGTATATCCCATCACCTGACCGCAAAAGCCGTCTGTGAGGCCTTCCCAGATTGAATCAATCATTTGAGAATGTTTCAGTCGTTGCCCAAAACGCATGTCACGCGACACATAAGGGGCAAGGCTCATGTTTTCGACCCCGCCCGCAATCTGAAGGTCAGCATCTCCACATTTGATGTTTTGACAGGCATTTACAACGGCTTGCATGCCGGAAGCACAGTTTCGGGCGACGGTGTAGGCGGGTGTTGTGATGGGTATTCCGGCCATGAGACTGATAACACGCGACAGGTTGGTTGCATCACTATATTGGCCGACACAGCCGAAGATGACTTCTTCAACTTCTGCGGGATCAATGTCAGCGGTTTTCAGTACCTCGCGAACGACCAACTCCCCTAAAGTTTGATTTGTAATCTCTTTGATCGCACCGCCTAAATTTCCAATGGGGGTACGCAGGCCTTCAACAATAACAATCTCATTCATCTAATGTGCGTCCTTTTTTAAGGCTTTGACTTTAATTTTTCTTTTTTAGCTCTTCTCTATTCAATTCTTCTTGGATCAACACCCGTCTCAAGACTTTTCCGATGATTGTTTTGGGTAACTCGGAACGAAATTCAATGTATTTTGGTACCTTGAACGCCGACAAATCCTCTCGACAAAATTCAAGAATTTCCTCTTCTTCTACTGATTCTCCCGTTTTCAGCACGACATAGGCTTTGATGATTTCACCCGCAAATTGATCAGGAAGCCCGGCAACAACTGCTTCTTCAATTTTTGGATGTTTGAATAGAATTTCCTCAACCTCACGCGGGTAGACATTCTCTCCCTTGGTTTTGATCATGTCCTTTTTTCGATCAACGATGTAGAAATATCCTTCATCATCCATCCGGGCCATATCGCCGGTATGCAGCCAGCCGTCGCGAAGTACCGCTGCGGTTTCTGCCTCATGCTGCCAATAACCCTGCATCACTTGCGGCCCTTTTACCAGCAATTCTCCAATCTCACCGACTGCCAGGGTTTTTGTGGCGGTTGCAATATCAACAATTTTTGCATCGGTATCAGCAATTGGCAGGCCGATACTGCCACGCTTCCTTTTGCCATCAATGGGATTGGCGTGGGTGACGGGAGAGGCTTCAGACAGGCCATAGCCTTCAACCAGCTTGCCGCCGGTCAGTGCTTCAAATTCTCTCTGCACTTCGTCGTGCAGGGGACCGGCCCCGGAAATGCAAACATTGATGGAAGAGAGATCACGCGTTTCAATATCGGGTGCCTTGTTAATTGCGAGATACATCGCCTGCACACCCATGAAGAGTGTCGGGCGCTTTTTCTCAATCACTTTTAATACGTCCTTCGTCACAAAACGCGGCAAGAGTGCGAGTGTGCCACCAATGTAGAGGGCCATATTCATGCAGGTTGACATGCCGTAGACATGAAAAAAAGGAATCACTGAAAGAAAAACTTCCTCTCCTTCTTTGAGCGCTGGCATCCAGTTTCGACATTGCAGGGCATTCACGACCAGGTTGCGATGGCTCAGCATCACCCCTTTTGGCACACCGGTGGTACCACCGGTATATTGAAGCAGGGCCGGATCGTCTCCAGTGATTGTGATGCCCTTGTCGTCAGCCGAGGCTTTCAGCATGAGATCTTTCATGTCATAAATCGGCGGCTCTTTTTTGATTTTGATCCATTGTCCCTGGCGCATGGCTTTGAGCGGGTAGAGCAGGGAAAGTAGCCAGGGCAAGGCATCCCGTATTGAGGTGAGGATCACATTTTTAAGGGGTGTTTCTTTCAGGATTTTTTTGATGCGCGGATAGAAAAAATCAAGGGTGATCATCGTTTCAGCGCCGGAATCGGCCATCTGAACCTGGATCTCCCGTGAGACATAAAGCGGATTGGTCATCACAACCACTGCGCCGAGTCTCAGCACACCATAATAGGCGATGACACATTGCGGCACATTGGGCAGCATCACGGCGACCCGATCCCCTTTTTTGACTCCGAGGCGGGCCAGCGCACTTGCAAAACGCATGGTTTGCTCTTCCAATTCGGCGTAGCTCATGTCCTTGCCATAGAAGCTTAGAGCTGCTTTGTCGGGAAAGCGCTGGGCGGAGTTATCAATAAATTGAAAAAGGGGCGTATCTGGATAGTTTAGTGAATGTGGAACATTTGGTTCATAAGAATCATGCCAAGGGCGATCCATTCGACCTCCTTAAAAAAGAGGGTATTTCCTCCCTGAAGAACCAACTATTTCGAGATGTATACTGGTTTTAAATCTACCCAATTATGCCGTAGATGTCAATTGGCTGGAAATCGGAAACAATTACTTTTTCTTGCACTTCCTCCTGCAATATCAAAATGTTATGACTCTGGATTTTAGGCGGCATCGATTCTACCCGGCTTGAATTTTTCAGAATAAAAAAGGCTTTAGGTGATCAGGACAAAAAAAATGGGCTAACCAAAGTCGGTTAACCCATGTATGTATTTGGTGGAGCTGAGGGGGATCGAACCCCTGACCCCAAGACTGCCAGCCTTGTGCT
>CAZRYI010000158.1:1731-5433 GCA_964604255.1 uncultured Nitrospirota bacterium | reverse complement strand
TGAAGGTGAAGAAGAAATGATCTACACCACCTTCCAATTGACCGATCCGAACCGTCTAATCATCGACATTGCCGGTATCGGACTGGGTGCATTTGCTCAAGAACGCCAACTGGAAAACGGCCCCATTCGTGCTATTCGTCCGGTATCCGGCGGCGGCAGTAATGTGGTTCGCCTAGAACTGTTGTTAGATGAAGCAGTCGAAGCAGCGGTGAGCAGTGAAGGGCCTAACCTTGTAATTGATGCCGCTGAGCCCGGGCGAATGAAAAGCAAGTTCGTCTTTTTTGGTGATGGTACAGGGCCTGCAAAAACTCCTGAAGAGAACAGCGGCGAAAAAACCGTGCAAACTGAAGCTGAAGGCTTAGACTTTACTGACACAGGGATTGACCCGCTCACAACGCTCTCCTTAGCACCAGCCGAGGAAGCCACTCTGGCAGCAGTGGAAGAAGTGTCCGACATGCCCTTGGAACAGACTTCTGAAAAGGGGCTTGCTGATCAAGGGATGGCCGAAGACAGTCCCATTGAGATGGATCTAAATAATACCGCAGATAGACTCTTACCAGTAGCCGATCAAGAAGTACCAGAAGTCCTTGAGGACAAAACAAGTGAAATGGCCTCGGCTTCCCCTCAAAAAGCACTCGCGGGACTTTCAGAGCAGCCTGCCGAACGATCCAGTCTCGGAGCAAGCGAACCACCTCCCCTGGTGCCGATGTTGATTGTTGCTGAAGACGAACAGGTGGAAGCAGAGCCCTCTCTGGAAAAAGCCATCGAAGAAACACCGGAAGTCCTGCTTGAAGTGCCGCCTGAAAACCTTGAAGTACCTCTTGAAGTTGAAAAGTCACCTGAGGGATTGGAAGCTTCAACACTACACTCTGACATTGAAGAAACCCCTGCTGCTTTGCACTTGGCTGAAACACACGCGCATACAGAAGAAACATCAGAAGATGCGGCACTATCTGAATCGCCGATGGCAAAATTGCATGTCGAAGAAGCTGTCGAGTCAGAAAAACCACTTTCCGTTGCGACACGGGTGAGTGACATTCGCTTTGTAAAAGACGAAGCCTTACGCTTGATCATTAGTCTGGACGGCACATTGCGCCCCAGGTTTTTCCGCATCGACAAAAAGCGCCTGATCATTGATCTGCTCGGCGTGAAAACAGCACTGAAACACACAAAAGTTTTGGCAAAAGATCCGCTAGTGAAACAGGTACGCATTGGCAAACACGCAAAAAAACTGCGTCTTGTTGTTGATCTGAACTCAGATGCGTCCTATGCCTGGGAACAGCATCAGGCTGAGCTGGCAATCACCTTTAGAGATCCCTCGGTATTACCAGTAGTCGTCGCCGCTGCTCCCTTCTCTCTCTCCGCGTCAGAGAAAGCCATCAGCTCTCCGCCACCTCCCCTGGTCAGCAATACGGGCTTAAATCAGAAGGAGCAAGTGCCGGAGGATCAAAAAGCCAAACAGTCAGACCACAGCTCACATCCACTGATTGTTCCGATTGTTTCACATACCGAAGAAGATGCGGCAGTAAAGGCTGCAGCCGCAGCGAAAAAAAAGGTCGAAACAGCGCGTGAAAAACGCATTAGAAAAAAGACCTTTCTGCGTCGGCGTCGCGCACAAAAAATAGAAAAAGGGAAAAACCTGTTTGTTCAGAAAAAGAGGGTTGAAGAGATTCTGAAAGACAGTCCGAAGCCGAAATATGTCGGAAAGAAAATCTCGCTTGATTTTCAGGATGCCGAAATCAGCAATGTCATTCGTTTGATTGCTGATGTGAGCCGACTTAATTTTGTCATGGGAGAAGATATCAAAGGCAAGGTTTCCCTCAAGTTGTCAAATGTCCCCTGGGATCAAGCCCTGGATATCATTCTGGAAATGAACAGCCTGGGAAAAGTTCAGCAAGGCAATATTATCCGAATCGCCTCACTTGCCAACCTGACCAAACAAAGAGATGAAATGGCACGGGCAAAAGAAACCCAGGTAAATTCCGCCGATCTCTTGACCCGTGTGATCTACGTGAACTATGGAAAAGCAACTGAGTCAAAAGTGCTATTGGAGAAACTGCTCTCTCCCCGTGGTGAGATCATGGTCGATAAACGCACTAACGCAATGATTGTAAAAGACATTGAAGCAAATCTGGATCAAGTCGAGCGTTTAGCAGAAAAACTCGACACAAAAACGCCTCAGGTTTTAATTGAGGCTCGCATTGCTGAAGTTAAGCCGAGCTTTAAAAAGAGCCTTGGTATTAAATGGGGCGCGGACTTCAAGACAACGCGCGGAGGAAATATCCTCGGAGTGGGCAGCCCCTCAGCGACTTCACCAATCAATGCTCCGACACCGGACTTTGCCGTCAATCTCCCGGCAAGTACCAACCTTGGAGGGCTTGGTTTTACCTTTGGTCGATTTTCACAAAGTCCCTTTACCCTTGATCTCCGCCTATCGGCAGGGGAAGTCCAATCAACAACCCGAGTTGTCTCTTCGCCGAAGATCATGGTTCTTGACAACCATGAAGCCTTGATTGAGCAGGGAGAATCAATCCCCTTTCAAACATCTGCAGCCAATACCGGGACAAAAACGCAGTTTATTGATGCCAACATGACCTTGAAAGTCACCCCTCATATCTCGCCTGACGGGGGGATTTTATTGGATGTGATGCTCACAAAAAATCAGCCAGCCCTGACGACGGAAGCAGGTGCGCCGGGCCCCCGAATTTTCAAGAAAGAGATTACCACTAAGATTTTGCTCATGGACGGAGAGACCATTGTAATTGGCGGCATCTATGAATCCCAAAGTTCTAAAGCAGAAAGCGGCATCCCCTGGTTGAAAGATTTGCCGGGTATTGGCTGGCTATTTAAAAGCAAAGAAACAAGTAAAAGTATTTCAGAGCTGCTTGTATTTATTACTCCAACAATAATGGACTGATATTGGTGAAAAATGTTGTATTACTCGGTTTTATGGGGACGGGAAAAAGCATTATCGGGAGGCGTTTAGCGGTGGAACTGCACTATCGTTTTGTCGATACCGACCACTTGATCGAAGAGAGAGTTGGCAAGCGCATTCCTCAAATCTTTTTAGACGAGGGCGAGGCGCATTTCAGGTCACTGGAGCAAGCACTTATCGCTGAAGTTTCCGCATTGGATGCCCATGTCATTTCAACCGGTGGCGGGGTCGCTTTAAACCCTTTAAACCTGGATCACTTAGAAAAACAGGGCATCCTGGTGTGCTTAACAGCGCGGCCCGAGGTAATTTTAAGACGGGTGCAACGACGTAAAGGGCAACGCCCGCTCTTAGCCTCCCCCAATCCCCTGGGTAAAATCACCTCCCTCTTGTCAGAGCGGGAACCGGCTTATCGCCGTGCTCGGATCAAAGTGGACACCTCCGACCTCTCCATCAAAAAAAGTGTGCAACGGATCTTAAAGCAGGTGTCACCTCTCGTCGGGAAGCAGGCCTAAGACCATGTCAAAGCTCATACGAAGACGTCTTGATTTGGGTCGCAGGAGTTACGATGTCCTGATTGCTGACGGTGCGATTGATCAACTGGGTAACTATCTTCGCAAAATTCCGATTACCGGCAAAGTAGCCCTTGTCACAAACCCTAAAATCGACCGTCTCTATGGTGAACGTGTCAGAGCCGGCTTGAAAACTGCCGGTTTTGATCCTTTGATGATTCATGTGCCTGCGGGAGAACGCTATAAAACCCCACGACA
>CAZRYI010000158.1:0-1631 GCA_964604255.1 uncultured Nitrospirota bacterium | reverse complement strand
ACGGTGGTGGCTCAGGTCGATGCGAGTATCGGCGGAAAAACCGGCGTAGATCACCCCGATGGCAAAAACTTAATCGGGGCATTTCACCAGCCCAAATTGGTTTGCTCCGACCCAACCGTACTGAAGACGCTGACAAAACGGGAGTATCGGGCGGGCCTTGCAGAGGTCGTCAAATATGGTGTCATCGCGGATGCGGATTTTTTTACTTTCCTGGAAGAGAACACTGAAAAAATTTGCAAACTGGATCCTGAAACCCTTCGTCATTGCATAGATCGCTCCTCGGCCTTGAAAGTCGAGATTGTGCAATCAGACGAGCAGGAATCGGGGCGACGTAAAATCTTAAATTATGGACATACCTTCGGTCATGCTATTGAAACATTGACGGGCTATAGCAAATATCGACATGGCGAAGGCGTCGCCATTGGCATGGTTCTGGCGAGCCGCTTGGCAGAACGCTTAGGCTTATTAAAAACTGATGCCCTCAAAAGACAGCTTGCACTGCTTGAGTCTTTTGGTCTGCCAACCGATTTGCCGGGTCTTTCAAGCAACGATATACTTGATGTTATGGCGCGCGATAAGAAAGTATCTGGCGGGGAAATTTATTTCATCTTACCGGAATCGATTGGATCAGTTCGCATCATGCCAGTCAGCAAAAAAGATCTGCTCGCCTTTCTTAAGTCGCTACAGAGGAGTCACTCATGAGAAAAATCGTCCTATTTATTTTTATGTCTCTGTTATTGAGCTCCTGTGGAGATCTTGCACCGGATGGTGCCGTGGTAAGCGGCCCGGGAGACAGCACAGATACCTTAACGCGTCAGGCAAGTGAACCAACACAACGCACCCTTATCTATCGCGCCCTCGATTTTATTGTGAAGGACGGATTGGAAGATGATGCAAACCTACTTGCCGATGTTGAAATCGAATTTTTTGCCGGTGGAAATGCCAGTTTAACAGACCTTTCCGGTAATCTGCTCAGCAACCCATCCGTCCTAGTCACTCGAACGGATGATCGAGGAATTGGCAGGGTTTCGGCCATCATCACCAATCCGGGCTGTACAGGGACAACGGACTCAACCATCACCGGGTCGGTTCGAGCAACGGTTGGGACGGGCTCGGCAGTCTGGGTCGGCACAATCACAGTGACCTGTGCAACAGAGACGACTACCCCCTGAGTCTGGATAAATTAGAGATGTGTCAGGAGTTCTGAAATTGGATGTTTTATTAGAAAGAGAGGTTTGCTGATGAAATCGGTCAGTCTTTTACTGCTCCTAATGCTTTCCACATTAAGTGGAGGGTGTTCGAGTGACTCAGTTACCGGCAGTACACCCAGCGGACAAACACTTAATACAACAACGACAAGCACGACAGTCGCAGCCATTGATCTCACAGCAACACCGACTACGGTGAGCGCTCTGGGAACTGTTGCCATAGCAGCCGTACTGACAGACAGTACCGGAGCAAATGTGTCAGATGGCACGGCAGTCAGTTTTTCGGTCACAAGCAATTCCGCATTAGGAGGTGTTTCACCGACAGCAACGGCGGTTTCCGGCCTTGCAACCGGGACATTTACAGCAAATAGCACAGCCGGTACGGTGCAGATCAATCCTGGCCACGAAGCTTCTCCAGCATAT
>CAZRYI010000157.1:0-5450 GCA_964604255.1 uncultured Nitrospirota bacterium | reverse complement strand
ATGGCACAGGACTTCAACATGCGCTACCCCCTCGTGGATGGACAGGGCAACTTCGGTTCGGTTGATGGAGATCGGGCCGCTGCCTATCGTTATACCGAAGCCCGTCTCACAAAGGTGGCGGAGGAAATTCTGGCCGACATCGACATGGATACGGTCGATTTTACGCCGAATTTTGACGAAACTGTCCTGGAACCCATCGTGATGCCTTCCCGGATTCCCAACCTGCTGATGAACGGTTCTACAGGGATTGCCGTCGGCATGGCGACCAACATTCCGCCGCACAACCTCGGGGAACTCTGCGATGGACTCGTCGCCCTCTTACATGATCGGGAACTGACGATTGAAGACTTGATGGTTCATATCAAAGGGCCGGACTTTCCAACGGCTGCATTTCTCTATGGCACAGAAGGCATCGACAGTGCGTTCAAAACCGGACGGGGAATCCTCGTATTACGCGCCCGCGCCGTGATTGAAGTGCATCCCAGAACAGAGCGAGAAACCATTGTGGTGACCGAGCTGCCCTATCAAGTCAACAAAGCGCGGCTGCTTGAAAAAATCGGTTTTCTCGTCCGCTCCAAAAAACTTGAAGGCATTTCTGAGTTACGCGATGAGTCTGATCGCGACGGGATGCGCATTGTCATTGAATTAAAACGCGGTGAAATCGGTACCGTCATTTTAAACCAGCTCTACAAACACACCCAAATGCAAAATTCCTTCGGTGTCATCATGCTGGCCCTCGTCAATAACCAGCCGAAGGTTATGAATCTCAAGCAGATCCTACAGCACTTCCTGGATTTCAGACGAGAAGTCATTGTCAGGCGCACACGTTACGAACTGCGTCAGGCAGAAGCCCGCGCCCATATATTAGAAGGCTTGAAAGTGGCCCTGGATCATCTGGATGAAGTCATCGCACTCATTCGTGGGTCGGCCTCACCCGATATTGCAAAACAGGAATTGATCAGTCGTTTTGAGCTGTCGCTTTTGCAGGCGCAAGCCATTCTAGAAATGAGGCTCCAGCGTTTAACCGGTTTAGAGCGTGAAAAACTCATTTCAGAACTCAATGCAATACTAGAAAAAATTGCCGCATTAAAAGAACTGCTTGCAGACGATGACCTCATCCGACGTGTGATTGAAGCGGATTTAAGAGAAATCAAAGAAAAGTATGCCGATGAGCGCAGGACAGAAATTGTACCGGATGCCGGAGAACTGAAAATCGAAGACCTGATCGCCCAGGAAGAAATGGTCATCACGGTTTCGCGAAGCGGTTATATCAAGCGCAGTCCCTCCTCGAATTACCGGAGTCAGCGACGCGGTGGCAAAGGAAAGGTCGGTGCTGGTCTGAAAGAAGAAGATCTGGTGCGTCACCTTTTCATCGCATCAACCCACGATTATCTGCTCTTTTTTACCGATACCGGACAAGTCCACTGGTTGAAGGTTTATCAGGTACCGGAAGCGAGTCGCACTTCCAAAGGCAAAGCCATCGTCAACCTGCTTCAGATTGCCCAGACCGAAAAAATTACTGCCATCTTATCCGTTGATCAATTTGATGAGGGACGTTTTGCCGTGATGGCGACGAAAAACGGCACGATCAAAAAAACGGCGCTGAGTGCCTACAGTCACCCGCGCGTCGGAGGCATTCGTTCCATCAACTTGGTTGAGGGGGATCGATTGATCTCTGTCCGTCTCACAGCGGGAAATCATGATATCCTTTTAGGCACACGACACGGTTTTGCCATCCGTTTTTCTGAGGAAGATGTGCGGGCAATGGGGCGGATCTCCACCGGTGTCATCGGCATTCGACTGCGGCGAGGGGATGCCGTTATCAGCATGGAAACGCTTGCCCCGGATCAGAGGACTTCCATCCTGACGGCGACTGATTTAGGTTTTGGCAAACGCACAGCACTTTCAGAATATCGTCGCGCCCGTCGTGGCGGCAAAGGTGTGATTACCATTCAAACCAGTATTCGAAATGGCGAAGTGGTAGATGCCTTCCAGGTTGATCAGGACGACGAAGTGATGATGATCACCGCAAACGGAAAAATCGTCCGACTCAGGATGGCCGATATCCGGGTCATCGGTCGCAATACTCAGGGAGTCACACTCATCGACATGGCCGAAGGAGATAAGCTGGTGTGTGTCGCAAGGCTGGTGGATAAAAGTGATCGTCTTGGACCGGAAGCAGATGAAAATGAAGAGGATGACGAGGGCTAAGCGGAGTACAATGTGTTACAAAAACTGCGTATAGCGTTCAAGGTATTCACTTGGCTCGGTCTGGTCATCGCGGTAGGTCTTTTGATTGTCTGGGGGCTTGATGCCCGCAAAGACTGGCAGGCAAATGATCTCTTACAGGCGGCAGAAAATAAATGGCAGCATGAAGATTATTTGGGTGCCATCCGTCAATACGAACAACTCGTCGATTTATATCCCGAACATCAACTGATCTCTGAGGCGCACTATGGCATCGGCGTGGTCTCCTTTTTATACATGGATGACGCAAAGTCGGCGGAACTTGCGTTTAAAAAAGTCGTTCATTTGGAGAGATCAACTCCCGATGTGGCGCGTGGCCTGGAAGCCCGAAGGCAACTGGCGGAAATTTATGAAAAGAAGCTAGACAGGCTGAATGATGCGATTGTGATCTACGAGGGCATCATCGAAGTTAGCCCGGATCAGGAAGAAGTGCTGGCAAGTCGCTACAAGGTCGGGGAACTTTATGCTGCAATGGGGAACTTAGCACAGGCCCGGATTGAGTGGGATTTACTTGTAGAGAGGAACCCGAAAAGCCACTGGGCCGCCGCTGCACTTTATAGGAAAGGCGGCAGTTATTTTGGTATCGGCGCCTGCAAAGAAGCCATTTCAATTTATAAAATTCTCTATACCAATTATGCAAACGACAAAAAAAGCCCCTACGCAAAACTGAATGCTGCGGACTGCCTCGCAATGGAAAACCAGAAAAAAGCAGCCTACGCACTCTACAAAGAACTTGAAACAAGCTATCCCAACAAAGCCCTGATCGCCAGAAAAATGGCATCCCTCGGCCCCCTCCCCAAAACAAAAAAGTAATTTCAGAAAACGCGATCCTTATTTTAGTTGAAGTGTACCCTATTTGTGGGTACACTTAGGCAGTGATCTACACCGTTGTAACAAAGAAAAAGATTTTAAAAAGGCTTGATAAGCTTCCCCTATGGGTTCAAAAGAAAATGGTCGCATTGGCTAATGATTTAAGGGAAAGAGGGCCTGACCAAGCGAGCTGGCAAAACTACAGCAAATTAAGCAAAACAGAGCATCATTGCCATTTGGGTACATCTTGGGTGGCTTGCTGGAGACATGAAAAAGAAACAATCGTGATTGAGGTCTATTATGTTGGCAGTCGTGAAAAAGCACCATACTGATAAAATGCTTTTCGAGGTAAAAGGAGATATCCCTTCCGATGTTATGGGTTATCTCAAAGAAAAATTTGGACAAGATGTTGAGGTTTTGGAAGAGGAAGAAGAACTTGTCAGTATTTTTGAAACGCAGTGGTACAAAAAAATTACCAGTGCAACATCCCCTGGTGAGACCATGAAGATTTACAGAGAAAATATTGGACTAAGCCAAGCCGAATTGGGTAAAAAACTTGGAAAATTCACCAGACAGAAAATATCTGATATGGAAAATGGAAAACGAAATATCAGTAAAGAAGTTGCAAAAAAAATAAGCTCTGTTTTTGATGTTCCAGTTGATCGATTTATATAGAGTGCGGGATAACTTCTATATGGCCTTCCGTTACAATCGGCGCACCGCTTTCTCGACTGAAAGTGCTTCTGGGTTTTTCTTGATGCAAAAAAGAAGTTTCTGCTGCCAATCAAAGTTTCCCTAAGATTGTTCTAAATGATGCACCATTGCTTTCCGTATAGCCTGCTTCAGCGCATCGTCCGATACGGGTGAGAGTTGCTGTTTTACCAGGGTCTGTGCCTCTTTTGTCAGCGCTGTTCGCTTTTTCTGTGGTTTGTTATTTTGCTCTACTTTATTGAGACTGGCAACCGGGCCTATTTTCAGGCGGAGGGAGCGTACTACGTTGTTGCCGAGCTGCCGGTTGATTTTTTTGCGGATTTCTTCTTTTAAAAAAGAAAGCTCATGTAACCAGGCGGCACCATCAACATGGAGTGTCATCGTATGGTAGCGAATGGCTTGCGGTGCGGTATGGGAGGCGATTGCCGGGCCTACGATATCGGGCCATCCTTCCTTGAGGCGAAAAAGGGCCATCTCTTTTTCAAGCCCTAAGTTTTTGCTCATCGCCTTCATCAGCGGTGAAATGGGTGAGAGCCCTTTTTTCATAGATTTGATGCTATAGTAGCGATAAATTGGAGTCAATATTTCAGATTTAAGAAGGTCGATTAAACATGCCGGATAAACATTCAGAAGATGGCTTGGTGGTTAGTAACCGGAAAGCCTATCACGAATATTTCATTCTCGAAAAAATCGAGGCGGGCATGGTTCTGCTCGGCACGGAAGTGAAATCGCTACGCGAAGGACGGATCAACCTGAAGGACAGTTTTGCTCACGTTGAAAAGGGAGAAATATACCTCTATAATTGTCATATCAGCCCTTATAGCCACGGGAATATGGCGAACCATGAACCTGAGCGGCGACGAAAACTCCTTCTTAATAAAAGAGAGATCGAACGCTACATTGGAAAAACCAGGGAAAAAGGGCTGACCTTGGTGGTCTTAAAAGTTTATTTTAAAAAGGGTCTGGCCAAGGTGGAACTAGGTTTGGCGAAAGGAAAAAAACTGCACGACAAACGAGAGTCGGCAGCAAAAAAATCGGCACAACGAGAAATTGAGCGGGCTTTTCGTGGAAAATAGGCTCAAGTTGGTCGATGTAAAAACAGCAAGAAATCGCATTGGGGGCGATTGGATTCGACGGGGATGGGATACCAAGGAGCGCATGTCGAGGTCCCATTGGGCTCGTTAAACAAATGGGAACACTATAATTGCTAACGAACCGTTAGCCCTCGCCGCTTAGAAAGTGGTGACGTTGACCTTCTGTTTGCCTGTGCAGGGGGAAGACGACATATAGCAGGCTGGCCTACTCTAGTTGTCTCTGGAGAGCGGGTGAGATTTAGGGGACTTTGCAGGAGATGCAAGCTGTCTTTGGTTGGCATCCGATGCGAGATTTAAATCAAAGACTAAACATGTAGTGGTCTTTGGCTGAATATTTTCGGACGCGGGTTCAATTCCCGCCGCCTCCACCAAAACAAGGTTCAATAAGAACCTAAAGAAGCCCGCTAGGCCGTATAAACAATGGTTTAGCGGGCTTCTTATTGCCTATAGCATCCCAATTATTCTAGACAATCCTGCTGATTTGTGAGTGGCTAGTTTTCTTGTTTCTCGCTTGCTCACATTGGGGGTGTAAGTTTTGCCAGTGTCACATGGGGCTGAATTCAACACCATCAAAATAAAGCAGGTCAT
>CAZRYI010000156.1:0-5460 GCA_964604255.1 uncultured Nitrospirota bacterium | reverse complement strand
ACTCTGGACGCTGAGAGCTTCCTGTCCACAGCGCAGTCAAAAGGGCTCTCTCAAGGGCTGTTTGATCGGCAATCACCGCGGCAGTGGCCGGCCATGAGGCGTTATTGATCCAGTCGTTCACGTCATTTGCCACAATGCCTAGGTTAGAAGGTGCGGCGACAACGGCCCCTAGCAGGTCGTATACGGGCGCATTGTTGATGGCGGTAGCCAACCAACCGTGATTACCTGCATGACCCGCTGCAATCAGACAAGCGTTGATCTCGGCACCGACGGCTGCTGCTGTGCCGCCAAACAAGACAGCCTGTGTCAAGAGGGTGCGAGCAGCAGCACCACCATCTCTGCAAAGACTGGCAGCACCTGCTAACACGACCACTCTGTTCCCATTGACATTCTGATTGATCTGAATTTGAGTCCTCAGAGTCTGCCCTGCCCCGGTTGAGAAAATTTTGTCTAAAGATCGGCTTGCCCTATTGACGAAGTCCATATTGCCAAGTGGGTGCCTAATGTGGAGACCTGTTGAGTACAACTGTTCTGGCATAACAAAAAACTCCTGAGTTCAACTGAGTCGAAAGACTCAAACTTTAATAAGAATTCCAAGCCATAGAGTCACATATTTTGATCTATCCCGCAAGAAATTGCCGACACACCCTAACAGCGCAGGGGGTTCAGAATAATATTTTTTAAATTCTATTAGGTATTATTTTGCACCACCGAGTACCGTGTGTGCATCGGTGTTGTGATCCATTTTTATACCGTGACAACGCAAATTGCAGCCCGGCCCTTTATGACCGACATTTGCGGGATCATCCAGATTGCCATAGTCATTATTCGGGGAACCCGGCCCGTTGACCATGTGTCCAGCACCCCACATCGGTTTTGCAGCCTCACGATTCCCTGTGATATTCGGCTGGAAATTGATCAGATGGGAACTCATTTCGTGACCAGGATTGTCAGCCTTAAATCGCGCATCGTTCATGCCGACAAAGATGGTATTTCCGGCTTCAACATTACTGTGAACATTGTTATGGCACTCGTGACATCGCGCATTGGTCCGCCCGACAAGGTGAAGCAGGTGTAAGTTTCCTCCTGGATTACCTTTGCCATCCACATTCCCCGTGCCGCCGCGATAGAAATTGGTCAATCGAGCGGTCGGCGCAATAGCACTTGCACTCTCCCAGTAAGGTGTAATGAAAGCGGCCTCATTGTGGCAATTAAAACAAAGTGCAAAATTCTGAGGATTATATTGGCCTAAGACCGTGCCAGGCGGTCGTGTATCGGCGGTACCCACTGTCGTGTCATAGTTTGCTCGCAAAATGCGTTTGTAGTTTGATCCGTGTGGCCCCTGAGCCTTTGTTGGATCGTCGAGCAGGGTTTGCGGAATACTCGGAGAGCGATCACTGGATCGTCTGTATCCGGGGCCAAGTGTATCGTCGCCAGTGATCGGTCCCGGATAATCCGGGAAGTTGATCCCTGCCGGAAAGCCCCCCGCACCAAAACCTAAGAAAGTTGGAATGCCGCCGATAAAGGTTCCGAAGATATCGGTATTGTGGCAGTCGCTGCAATGAAGCGTGGCTTGGCGTGAAAGACCACCGGAGCTGTCTTGTCCGCTGATCCGACCGCTGGTATCGAAGGTCGCATCATGACCGAACCCACCCATCAACTGCCCCTGCTGTGAAGGATTGTCAACATTGAGATTGAAATTAT
Source organism: uncultured Nitrospirota bacterium (assembly GCA_964604255.1). Lineage (GTDB taxonomy): Bacteria > Nitrospirota > Nitrospiria > SBBL01 > JAADHI01 > JAJDBU01. The sequence goes on along the minus strand of CAZRYI010000156.1, from coordinate 3,756 downwards.
TCAAAACACCGGACTGATTTCTACCCGGTGCTGCAACAGGATGAAAAGCAGTATTGATCAATGGCGGATTCGTATCAGGTGTCAAAGACCCACCGAATAGTCTGGGAGGGTTCTCCAGAACAGTCATGAAATTTTCGACATAAAAAGGTGTCGCGTCGGGATCGAATTCTTTCCGTTTATTGCTGCCGTGCGCATTAACGCCTTTTGTCGCATCAATAGGGCTATTGCCACGGGCCTGAACTGTGAGTCCCGTGCCGAAGGCAGTAAAGAGGGCTTCCCGGACGTGGTTGTTGAAGGTGTTACCGTGACATCGCAGACACACTTCGTATGGATAAGCTTCTCGTGTCTCATCCACCTGCAGAAGTGTTGTGGAAACGATACCGCTCTTGAGGGTGATTCCCGGCACCCCCTGGAAGCGGTTATTACGCGTGACACGATTGATGTTGTGACAGTCGATACATTGCACATGGGTGCTATCCGCTGTGGTTATTGCGATATCTTTATTGTTCTCTGGTTCCTGGTAGGGCCCACCAAAAAAGGAAAGTTCACGGTTGTCACTCCCGAGCTGTACACCTTCTTTTGGAAGATCATCAAAAATGGGTTGATGCCCTAAACCCAAGTCTAAACTAAGATCCATTGCACTTCCGCTTAGGGAGCTACCGCGGTTGCCATTGCCTTCCCGATCTTTAAAAAACTGAGACTGGACGTCCGGTGCCTTGGACGGTGCAGGAAGAATCGAGGTCTCCTGCGGCTGATGACATTGGAAGCAGGGCTGATCCGCCGTGGCAGGATGCAGGGTCGTCGTAGGCAGGTCACTCTGATTGACTTCGATTAACACCCAAAGTGTTTCAAGATGCTCCCCCTTCTGATTGACAATTTCCCAGTCCTCTTTGTACGTACCGGGCTGAGAAGGTGCCTGCATCGGAATACTGAAGGTATATTGCGCACCTGCTCCTTGTTCGGGCAGAACAAGCTGGGAGCTTAAGCCCAGAGTGCCACTTAAGAATTTCAGGAAATAGCTGGAATTTGCAGGGTTTATTTCGGTGATTTTTACAGTCCACTCTTTTGAAAAAAGTTCTCCCGGAGACAATTGTTTTCCATCAGGAATGGTTTCAGAAGAGAATGCCACCTGTGCGTTCGGATCATCTTGACGACTGTGAGGCCAGAGGGTGAGGCTGTTTTCAAGGCGATCGGCTTGGGGCTGATAGGGATCAGTGCCTGAGCCGATCCATCCATAAGGATCAAGCGGAATCTGATCCTTTCGCACTTCAAAGTGAAGATGACAATCGCTGCCAAGGCCAGTATTTCCGCTGAAACCGATTAAGGCTCCCTGCGCTACTGCCTCCCCTGAACTTTTTTCATATTTGGACAGATGCGAATACCAGGTCTGATATCCTGCACCATGATCAATGATCAGTCGCCCCTGATCATCGGGATTTTCTTTTGTCCCCTGAATACTCAGCACTTCGCCTTGATCTGCAGCATAAACGGCACTACCGCATGGGACAGCATAATCGTAGCCTGGGTGACCATCATAAGAGAGCTTAGAACCACTGTAATTGGAAAGGGTAATTTCTGCGGGGTAGCCATTCACAATTTCAATGTCATCGTAGGACTTGACGCTGGTATTCGTTTTACAGTCAATCCCCTTGCCTTTATCAAGATTGCTCCCTTCATTCCCATTGTAGGCAATGACTTTTCCGTCCGGACAATAGGTCGCCATTTCACTCTCTGAACGCTTTGCCATTGAATGGTCAAACACACTTGTCATCGGTGCTGCGCTTTCATAGGGACCTCGACTGAGCAGCGGAAACCCGAGAGCGCCAGCGAGCATATTTGTGGGTGCTACGATGGTGAAACTGGAGAAGTGAGTGACCTGGGCACTGACCTGAAGTTTGGTGGTGTCAACGAGAGAATTTGTCAGAATCTCCCATCTGCCCTTTGATTCCACGGCCAATCGGAGATTGCTTTCCTGCACGTTTTGCGGCAAATCAGCAGGAAGATATTGAATGTTTATTGTCGCAGCTTGTCTAAATGTCAGGTCATCCGGCCCAAAATCGTAGGTTATTGTGAGCACATTTCCCAAATTTGCTGGCGGACGATCAGTGGTTTGTGTAATTGAAATCGGCATTTCGCCGGTGAGGGCATTGAGAGGAATTTCTATGCTTGACTTCCCATCACTGCTGGTGGCCGTTCCTCCGACCGATGTGATGGAAGTTATTGTCGTTTCACCACTTTCCCCGCCTCCGTCGTTTCCGCTTCCGCAGGCAATCACTGCAGCGGCGAAAAATACCAGAGTGAAAATCCGGCAGATACGAAAAAACCATTGCTCTAAAGCGCGAGGATTCAAAAAAATCGTCCTTTACTATTTCTTAAAAATTAAAAAAATCCGGTATTTCGAGCAGACTGAGAAATCCTAAATGAACTACCCCGCAGCAAGCGACGGGGTATCAGCCCAAAATGGAATTACTTTTAAACGCCCCAAGGAGCGGGGTATTGAACCCAAGCTACGCAATAAATCAAATCAGGCCTACATGCTTACATAATCCGACTGTTTTGTGAAGAGAAGAACAGTCTTGATTTAACATAAATGGATTTTCACACAGCTTTCTTTTCGTTACAGTAAAGACCAGGCTTTTAAACTGACATCGGGTAAAAAAACAGACCACTTATGTTGACTGCAAAAGAGGTTGTATCCAGAAGGAGCTTATTTGATTGGCAATCCGATTTTTGAGCGTATCAAGACATTACCTGTGGAGGGTGTCGGCGGCATGACTCTTGGTGCTGAACCCATTGCCGTTTCCGTCTCACTCCTCAGTTATTTAAATAAAAAAAACATCCTAGCTTTTGTCGTGAGAAAAGAACCGGAAGGCGATGGCATTTTCAAAATCATTGCCTTGCTTGACCAAGAAAAGGTGGCACAGATAATATTATTGCTACAGTCACTGACTTTGAAAGCCTGTATACTATTGACGATTTCAAGCAAGGACTCCCAGAATAAGATCTCCCTGCCATCAAAACCTTTTTTAATTGTTGTGAGCAAAGTGCCTTATTTAAAAAGTTTAAAGTTTAATAATCCCTAAAATCATTGGTTATTTCGGAACCTATAGCAGTTTTGATGAGGAGGTAGAAAAGTGAAAAGTATCGCCATAAAACAGACGAAAAGTCTCTTTATTTTTATTTTAGTTGCCATTGCTACATGGCCATCACTTTCTTTCGCTGAGAGAACAGGCGCACTGAATGGCACGGTAAGCATCAATGGAAAAAATGCGAAAAATGCCGTGGTTTTTCTCCAGTCTAGGGATAAAACCCTCATCATGGAGGTCAGCAAGCATGTCATCGTGCAGAAAAACAATGAGTTCGATGCCACTTTTCTTGCGGTAGCGGCGGGTTCGATCATTTCGTTTGAGAATAAGGATGACATGACTCACAATGTGCGATCGAAGAGTCAGTCCAATATCTTTGATATCGGCCAGCATTTTCCAAACACCTCAATCGAGGTGACGCTTAATAATCCTGGCCATGTGAAATTGGAATGCGAATTTCATCCTAATATGACGATGTCGATCTATGTTTCACCTTCTCAGTTGACTGCGGTGACGGATGAAGATGGTGTCTATGAAATTTCTGATATTCCAGCAGGTCAGTATCGTTTGGAGACATGGCATCCAGATCTTACCGAAGAGGAGATTGTAAGGAATAGCATCGTGGTTGCATTCGGAGGAAGAATGAAAACGCGTGACCTAGCAATCAAGT
>CAZRYI010000155.1:2669-5487 GCA_964604255.1 uncultured Nitrospirota bacterium | reverse complement strand
ATCAGCCCGCATTTCATCCAAATTCCCTACCCAGTTTAATTTTCCTCGGTATTTTTTTATTTTGGTTTGAGATTTGAGTTGTACGAGTAATTTCAATCCAGCCTCAATGACATCGTTCTTTGTTTTCAAACCGGATAACTCAAGGGCAGATCTCATTAAGTTATCGTCAATCACAACAGTCGTTCTCATCTTTTTCCCCTTGTGTATTTGTCGCCTACACTATACGCATTGAAGCATGACAAGAAAACTCCGAATAAGAAAACCAAAATCACCACCCTGCCTTGACGGATAGCAAGACCATACAATAATATCACCCCACTTATTTCAGCCCTTAATAAAGGGGCGATTTTCTTCCAGGTGGTGAGCATTGTTTTGACCAAACCCCAACACATCCACATGATTGCGATTTGTGGCACGGGCATGGCGGCTCTTGCTGGACTTTTGAAAAAAGCAGGTCACCATGTCAGCGGTTCTGATCAAGCGGTTTATCCGCCGATGAGCACCCTGCTTGAAGCCGAAGGCATTGTCTGCAAATCGGGCTTCGACCCCGCCCATATAACTTCCGATACGGAACAAGTCATCATTGGAAACGCCGTTTCAAAAGACAATGCGGAAGTGCTTGAAACATTGCGCCGGGGCTTGCCCTATCTTTCGATGGCTTCTGCCCTTGAGCAGTTTTTTCTTGAGGAAAAGCAGTCGCTTGTTGTTGCCGGTACACATGGCAAAACGACAACTTCTTCCCTGCTGGCTTGGGTGCTCAGTGCTGCTGATTTAGATCCGGGCTTTTTAATCGGGGGCTGGATTAAAAACTTTGATAGCAATCATCAGGTTGGCAAGGGAGATTATTTTGTTGTTGAGGGCGATGAATATGACACGGCCTTTTTCGACAAGGGGCCGAAATTTCTCCACTATCGCCCACAACATGCCATTTTAACCGGTATTGAATTTGATCATGCCGATATTTTTGCCGACCTTGAGGTCATTAAAAAGTGTTTTAGAAAATTTGTCGAACTGATTCCGTCCGATGGTCTTTTGCTGCTTGCAGCCGGGTCGCCGGAAGCAGAATCTGTTGTCCACGATCTTTCCTGCTCAGTGGAACGCTATGGTTGTTCTTTAGACAAAAAGGTTCAGCGCTCGGATTGCGACTGGTATGCCGATGCGATTGAAACCGTCGATGAATTGCTGCAATTTGATGTGTGGTGTCATGGTCAAAAACTGGGCACAATCAGCAGCCCTTTGTACGGGCGACATAATTTGATGAACGCACTTTCTGTCATTGCTTTGAGTCATCACCTTGCATTGAGCTGGCCGCAAATCAGGGACGGTCTGCGATCTTTTCAAGGGGTGAAACGGCGGCAGGAACTTGTGGGTTCTGTTGATGACATACTGGTCATGGATGATTTTGCACATCATCCGACGGCAATTTCAGAGACGCTTTCCGCTCTTAAAATGCGCTACCCGACGAGAAAACTCTGGGTGATTTTTGAACCTCGGTCGGCGACAAGCAAGCGAAATATTTTTCAACAGGCCTTTGTTTCTGCTTTTAAAGTGGCAGATCAAATTATTTTGGCTGATCTTTATGCACCCGAAAAAATTGCGCCTGCGGATCGCCTTGATCTAAAAAAACTGGTTTCTGATCTCGGCACGGTAGGCAAATCAGCGCGCTTTATCCCCACTTCCGACCAAATTGTTGAGAGCTTGCTCACTGAGCTTCTGCCGGGCGACTTGGTCTGCATCATGTCTAGCGGCGGTTTTAACGGTATCCATCAAAAATTGCTGGATCAACTGGTCTCTTTTCGATCTCGCAAAGCTTCAGTCTAATGGCAGATCGTATTTCTCAAAAAATGGATGAAGGAGTTGTTTCGAGTACTTTTCCCGGTGCCGTTCTGCTCATTGCGCTGGCAGGCAAGATCGTATTCCACAAACCCTTTGGTTTGCAGGATCTCGTATCACGCCGCTCCGAAGTCGGTTGTGACACCTTGTTCGATATCGCCTCGCTCACAAAACCTCTGGCCACGGCGGCTGCGATCCTCCTCCTGATTCAAGAGGGCAAACTGGATTTAGAAGATCCGGTTTCTAAATATCTTCCTGAATTTTCTTCGGGCGATAAAACAGATGTGCGACTTTTTCATCTTTTGAATCACGCTTCGGGTTTACCCGACTGGCGTCCCTATTATCAGTCCATCACCAAAAAGGGTGATGGGTTTTCAGGATCGCTGGAAGCAAAAAAACAGGTCTATCAGATGGCTCGAAATGAGTCGCTCATTGCCGCTCCGGGAGCGCAGAGTTTATACAGCGATATTGGTTTTATGCTTCTGGGAGAGATTATCGAACAGGCGTCGGGTATGACCTTGGATCAATTCTGCGAAGCGAATATTTTTTCTCGCTTGGATACAGATCGCCCCTGTTTTGTCCCACTCCGTCACCCCGGCTTTGATCGTTTGACGCAAGCCATTGCCGCGACAGAAGATTTGAAGCGGCGAGGGGGTTTGATACGCGGAACCGTGCATGACGACAATGCTTATGTGATGGGAGGCATTGCGGGACATGCGGGACTTTTTGCAACGGCCCGGGGTGTTTATCGACTGTTTCAGCTTTGGCGAAAATCAATCCAAGGGGAAGGGCCTTTTGATCAAGCACTTGCCAGCCGTTTTGTCAAAAGACAGCAGGGAACAGGATTTCCGAAAGAGTCATCCTGGGCCTTGGGCTGGGATACGCCGTCTCGCCCGATTTCATCTTCCGGCCGCTTCTTTTCTGATGAGAGTTTTGGTCACCTCGGTTATACCGGCACTTCAATCTGGGTGGATCAAACACACGA
>CAZRYI010000155.1:0-2569 GCA_964604255.1 uncultured Nitrospirota bacterium | reverse complement strand
TGATGAAGGGCGACACGATTGCCGTGGTTGCACCGGCAGGCCGCATTGATTCCGATTTACTTCAGAGCGGCGTCACGCGATTGGAATCACTTGGACTCAAAGTGATCCTGGGCCAACACGTCGATAAGTCTCATCGCTATTTTGCCGGGAATGATCGAGAGCGGGCTGAGGACTTTCAATCGGCTTTTTTAGCTCCGGAAGTTGATGCGATTTTCTGTGCTCGCGGGGGTGTCGGTGCCGCCAGGATCATTCCCTATTTAGATAAAAAGGCACTTGCACAATCGAACAAAATCTTTGTCGGTTCAAGTGATATCACAACTTTGCTCGTCTACCTCATGCAATCATTTTCCTGGCTGACCTTTCATGGCCCGATGGTGGCCACCCACTTTGGACAGGAAATCAGTCCGCCCTTGGAAGCCCACTTATTTCGCCTCCTTGGCGGAGAGTCGCTTGAGATGAAATTTGAAGACACTGAGATCCTGAAACCGGGTGTGGCAGAGGGGATTTTAACGGGTGGTTGTCTGACCCTGCTTTGCACGACGATTGGCACCCCTTACGAATTTGATGCCGACGGGCGCATCCTCTTTATTGAAGATGTGAATGAGGCGCCTTTTCGGATTGACCGGATGCTGTCCTATTTAAAATCGCTCGGAAAGTTTAAAGGGGTACGCGGTGTCATTTTTGGTCAGATGCCGCAATGTCATCCAGAAGCCCTGCCGGAAATCATCCTTGATATTTTTGACGATCCTTCAATACCCATCTTGTTTTCTTTCCCTTCGGGTCACGGTGATGCCACCGCAACTCTCCCCTTTGGCGCAAACATTCGTCTAGATGCAGAATCGGGTCTTGTGAAAATGCTTGAGCCTGCGGTTTCATGAAATTCAGTGTTTCCTGGTTGATGACGAATTGTCGCTTTTATGGTAGAGTGAGCCTCATAAAAATCAAGAACGACTCTGTATGACCGCTTGTGTCGGTCAATTGGACAACATTCAAATGATTCAGATCCCGAAAAAAATAATCGACGCCATGATTAAACACGCCAAAGCCGAAACCCCGAACGAGTGTTGCGGTCTTTTGGCCGGAGAAGGCGAATCGGTTAAAGAAATCTACAAAATCCAGAACATTCCAGTGACCGATCCCTCGGCTCTGGATTTGAAAGTACCCACGGATCGACGTTTCCGTTACGTGATGGACCCGAAAGAACAAATCGGTGCCTTTAAAAAAATGCGGAAAAACGGCACTGAAATGTTAGCAATTTACCATTCCCACCCAGAATCACCCGCCTACCCTTCGGCAACAGATGTTCGGCTTGCCTTTTATCCAGACACCCACTACCTGATTATTTCGCTAGAAAAAGAAGAGGCCCCAGATGTTCGGGCCTTCCTGATTGCCGACGAAAAAATCACTGAAGACAAGATCAGCTCCTAGGGGGCGATCTGTAGAAGCCGTTTTCGTCTGAGGGTTCCTATTCAGAGCCCAGGGCTGTGCCGCCATTTTTCTGTCCTCTTAGAATTTTTCAATCCCAAATTGGTATGTTTTCACCGATGTGATAAGGGTAGCGCATGATTGAAATCTTAGTGGGGTTGAATGTCTTAGATGCTGATGGCTATCAAGCCTATCGTGAAAAAATGACTCCACTGCTCACAAGCGTCGGCGGTTATTTCCGATATGACTTTACGATTGCCCAAACCTTGAAAAGCGAAACGGCCCACAAAATCAATCGCGTTTTTGTGATCTGTTTTCCTGATGTTATGTCAAAAGACAAGCTCTTTAACGGGGATGAGTACAAGAAGATCAAACAACAGTTTTTTGAAAAATCGGTGGAAAGCACAACAATGATTTCTGAATATGAAAGTGAGTCCGAGATGGATTCAACCCAGACTTAATCAGAGCGGCCCTAACATATAGGAGGAAGATGATGGCGCATTCTTAAGCAGGGCGCTGAAAATGCCTTGGCCGCAGGTTTTGATGGTATTGAGCTTCACGGTGCCAATGGCTACCTCCTGGATCAGTTTTTAAAAAGTAGCACAAATGAACGAACAGACCGCTATGGTGGATCGATTGAAAATCGGGCGCGTCTTTTAGTGGAAGTGACAGACGTTGTCATCGCTGTTTGGGGTGCAGGTCGAGTCGGTGTGCGTCTCTCACCAGGGGGTGGATTTAACGATATGTCTGATGCAAGACCTGAAGACACATTTAATGCCGTCGTAAAACAACTGAGTACACGGTCACTCGCCTACCTGCATGTTGTTGAAACACTGGAGTCTGTCAAGACTTTTGATTCCAAAAAACTAAGGGAGAACTTCGAAGGTTTATACATCGCCAATGCGGCATACGATTTTAAGTGTGCTACGGATGCCATCACCTCTGGCAGCGCCGACTTGGTCTCTTTTGGCCAACTCTCCCTTGCCAACCCCGACCTGCTCGCACGTTTTAAAAAAGGCGCAGCACTCAATACCCCAGATCCAAATACATTTTACGGCGGTGATGAAAAGGGATATATCGATTACCCAAGTCTTGATGCCTAACACGCCTCTGATATAGAGATATTCGGATTACTCGTTTGAAG
>CAZRYI010000154.1:0-5496 GCA_964604255.1 uncultured Nitrospirota bacterium | reverse complement strand
GGTATCCATGGCCTGCCAGAAACCCTCATGCTGGTAAGCGGAAAGATTGCCTTCCCGGACTAGACGTTCGATCGGTTCCGACTCCCATGAAGTTGCGTCGTTGTCGATATAATCGATCACTTTTGGCGATAGCACAAAAAATCCCCCGTTGATCCAACCGCCATCACCCTGGGGTTTTTCCATAAAACCTCTGACGTAGCCATCTTTCATTTTCAAAGCACCAAAACGTCCCGGTGGACGCACTGCCGTCACCGTGGCGAGAGACTTGTTTTTTTTGTGGCATTTTACCAATTGATCAATATTCACATCGGCCACACCATCCCCATAGGTAAAACAAAAATCCTGAGCATCTAAATAACTGCTCACCCGTTTTAATCGACCGCCCGTCATTGTGTGTTCTCCGGTATCCACCAGGGTGATCCGCCAGGGTTCAACGTGTTTGTGATGGACTTCCATTTTGTGTTGTGCCATGTCAAAGGTCACGTCAGACATGTGAAGAAAATAGTTATTAAAATATTCCTTAATGAGGTAACCCTTGTAACCCAAACAGATGATAAATTCATTGATGCCGTAGGCAGAGTAGTTTTTCATGATATGCCATAAAATCGGTTTTCCACCGATCTCAATCATTGGTTTCGGTTTAATATGGGTCTCTTCCGAAATTCTCGTTCCCAGACCTCCTGCAAGAATCACTGCTTTCAATGTGTCCCTCTCAAAACAATACTTTCTGTTTACCAGCCTAGCGAAGACCTCTTATCAGGCAGAAGGCCTCCGCATATTTGACACCGACTTTCATTCCCCACATTTTTGCATTCATTTCAATGCCTTCCAGGGATTTGGGATGAGGAAAATCCCGCATCTGAGATTGATATTTCCCGCAAGCTGCAAGCTTTGTCTCTAAGGTCTCGCTAATGTCGAAAAAAAGGTTGGGAGAGAAACTCAAGGGATAGGCCCATTCTGTCGATGAGGGCAACTCAAAAGAATAGATTGCTTTCACCGGATCACCCGGTAGGGGCTTCATTGCCATTGTGACCGCCTGATAAGTAATCCGATGATCAATATTAAGATCTTTTTCATAGTGGGTCAATACCAGTTCAGGGCGGATATCATTTTTGACCTTTTCAATCACTTTGACCATTTCAAAGAGGGGAACAGTATCAAATTGATTGCTCGGAAAGTTGTATTCAAAGACGCGCTTCACGCCAACAACTTTACTGGCTTCAAAAATATTTTTCTGTAAGCTTTTGAGTCTTTCTTCTTTTTTATCCAGATCATCGTCCTCATGTTTCAGACTCGCCCCTTCTCCCAATAAGAGGGTGTAGGCCTCAGCTCCTTGTGCAATCAATTTTGAAACCGTACCGGCACAAGCAAGCACTTCGTCATTGGGATGCGCGACAACAATCAATATTTTCATCAACTCTCCTCTTTGAAACAAATGCGACTCAGTATCACCACACAACAGACTCTTTCCGGCTATAAAGCAATAAACTTGCCATTATAAATAGCGCAGAAATACCGTATATAGGTCTATAAACAAGAACAGAGAAATCGGAAACGCAGGATAAGTCAATTATTTGACAGGCTTCGTACTTGATCCTGACGGGTGTTAATTACCTTCGCAGGCGTCACCGACGCCATTTGCCGGATCGACATCTGCTTGAAGGGGGTTTGGGATGGTGGGGCAATTGTCTTCGGCATCGGGCACGCCGTCGTTATCGAAGTCATCGGAAGGTTGTGCGCAGGCGTCGTCCTGATCCGGGTTGGGAATGTTGGGACAGTTGTCGATGTCGTCGGGCACGCCGTCTCCATCGGAATCTCCTGGCAAAGCAATATCCGGTGCGACGAGTTTCACGGTATAGGTGCTGTGAGGGTCCAGACGAATTTCAAAGCTGCCGTTGCCAAGGCTTGAAATGCAGTCTGTGCTGGGGATGCAGGTGTCCACTTTTTTTGCACCCAGAAAAGAAAATTCGACTTGGCCGACACGGGAGCAAACCCCACCCAAGGCCCTGCAAGTGGTGCCTTTGACAATAACCGACGCCGGGTCGCCGTTGTTGTCCACTTTGACTTTATCGACATTGAGGCGAACGGCTGAAAGTGTTCCCGCTTGTCCAAGCAGATTGACGAGCACATTCCCTGCCAGGGCCCGTGTTGAGCTATCCGGGTTTGAGCGGATACTTGTCATGTCCAGCGGCAGATCAAAAACAATGAAACGACCGCTTGTTCCGGTGCGATCAAGACTTGGATCAATGTTGAAGCTGTCATTAAAATAGCGAAGTGTGCCGACTTCATTGCCTTCGCTATCGCGTGCTTCGACGACAATGCCATCCGCTAGGCGATCTTGGCTTTCCAACAGACTTAGATCATTCGAGTCGGTATTCACAGCAACAAAATCGGTTTCGCCATCTTGATTAAAATCGCCGCTCACAAAGTGCTTCGGTCCGCTACCGAGCGGAAAGATTGAAGAAACAGTGCCGAATTGCCCGTTTCCCCTACCCAGCAGGATGACGAGCTGATTATTGCCTGCGTTGACGACGGCAAGGTCACGCCGTCCGTCCTCGTCAAAATCAAGCAGGATCATGGCCTGGGGCTGACTGATGGCAGTGCTGGAATCGATAGGACAATCATCAACCGGCGTGGTTTCCGGGTCGCAGTCCACCTTCACAAAAGTGCCGTTACCATCGCCTAAAAAAGACGAGATGTCATTCGATCCGGCATTGCTCACAACGAGATCCAGGTTTCCGTCCCGATCAATATCTCCGGTCACAATGGCGCTGGGCTGGGTGCCAGCCAGTGGTGTTGAGGTTGCCGCCGTTCGGCTGAAAAAAAAGGTAATTGCAGAGGAGTCGGCACCAACAACAGCCAGATCAAGATTTTCATCCCCGTCAAATTCACCAACGGCGATGGCGATCGGGGACGAATTGACCACACAGGGATTGGGGTCACAGGGAGAATCGACCAATGAAAAAGCCCCGTTGCCTCCCCCGATCAACACCGAAATCTCATTGGCATTTTGATTAGCGATGACCAAGTCAACATTGCCATCCTGATCAACGTCCTCCGCAAGCACAAAGACCGGCCCGTCTTTGATGTCGTCACTTAAGTCAGAGAGCGCGGTGAAGCTGCCGTCACCCTGTCCAATCAGCAATGAAAGGCTGTTATCGCCAAAATTAGCAATGACCAGATCACTCAAGCGGTCGTTATCAAAATCGGCAGTGGCAATCGATCTGGGGTCTGCACCCACGGGAAAGATCGCATGAGGCAAAAACCCGCCTCCCTCCTGGCCGATCAATATTTCAACCTGTCCGGCTGCACCATTGTTAGAGATGACCGCAATATCCAACAAACTATCGGCATTAAAAAAACCAGTGGCAATGGCTTGTGGTGATGTACCGCTTAGGGCGGGGGTGCCGACTGCTTCGAGCCCACTGGTGCCGACTTCTCCAAAAACAATCCCTTGTTCTAAATCAAGGCTCAGGCCGGAGGCCAGCGCCAGAGTTTCCAGTTCTGTTTGACTTGAAATAAAAAGAGGCTGGTTTTTGAGCGCTTGCAAACCCGTGCTGATTTGCGTATTCAAGGTTGTTATTGCGTCGGCCTTTTGTGCTTTGACCACTAAACTGCCTGTGCTGGGAAAGTTGACACCTGCGCTGGTATTTGTAAAATCTTCCGAGGAAAAAGTGCCTTGCTCTCCCAGGATCGACAGGCTGACACCCGTGAGGTCATTGCCGCTGAGATCGCTCATGCTTCCTGAAACCAGGACGTCTACAGGAACATGGTTGACCGTGATGGAAGCGAGCGTTACGGCATCTGCAAAAATGCGGGAAAGCATGTTGCCTGAGTCATCGGAAGAGATGGCTCTGACCATCACAAGACCGGGCGGCAGGTTTTTAATGCGGTAGCGACCGTCTTCCGAGCTGGCATTCAGGCTCGAATCAACGAGACCCTGGTCATTAAAATATTCAATCGTGCCAACACTGTCTCCGGTAATAGTGGTGGTGTTTCCGCTATCAATCATCTGGGTGACAAATAATCTGACCTGATCAACACGCCCACCCAGACGGCGATTACGAATGCGACCCAAGATCACACCTTGCCCCCCGGTTGCTCCGATCAGTCCGTCTGACATGAGTTCCAGATCCACCTCCAGGGCTTCGCTCCCGGTGAAAATCTGCTGATAACTTGGGGTATGCCCTGCCGCACTGAGACGAAGGGTGTACCGACTGTTGGTCAATACGGGTGTCAGACTGTTTTCATCCGGCGAAATTGGCATGACATAGGCCCCTGCGCCATCGGCATTGGGAATAACATCCGATACACCCAGGACTTGTATTGTTGCACCGGCGACTGCGGTGCCGTTTTCATCCACAACATTGCCGGAGACTGTGAGTGTGCTGGCGTCGTCATTTTCATCGGCTTTGCGGATGGAAAACAATTCCAGGTTGAGCAGGCTCACGCCGTCCGCAAAAACAGATACGGAGGTGCCACCAGCGGACTTGGTTGTGCCAAGACCGCCGATCTGGTTCACGGTTGCGTGAGATTTAAGAAAAACTTCTCCCGGCGGTAGGTTGAAGAGGATGAAACGACCATCGACGGTACTCATATCCAGGCAGTCTATTGAAGTAGGGCCATTGCAAACAGGGCGACCACTGGTATCAAAATAAACCAGATCACCGATGGCATTGCCGGAAACATCTGTCGCAAAGATTTCAGCGTTATTTTTCCCGGCTCCCCCCTCAATGGCTTCGCCCAGAATGATCCCCAAATTAGGAAGCAGGGTGACACCACTATCAGCTGCGAGCGATGCCAGATCTGCAATAGAAACGACATTCAAGTTGTTGACGATATCCTGCGTAATGGCAGCGGCCTGGATCAGCGTGAGATCACTGCTTCGGAATTGATAGGTATCCTGAAAATTATTGCCACTCACTTTAACGAGAAAACGACCGTCCGAGGTGAATCCGCTTCCTGCATACAGTCCGAGTTCATTGGAGATCAGTTGTCCCTGTAATCCGGGATAGCTGAGTGTGGCCTGGGGAACCAGGGTGACATCATCCCGCTCCAGTATTTCACCATTTAGACCGATATCGGCAATGGCCACCGGAAAAATAACCATTTTGACCATGGAGACCGCACCGGCAAAAGCCGATAACTGTGTGCTGCCGCGACCACCACGAACGGCTTTGAGGTAATGTGTGCCCGGAGGCACATTCAAAGCGGTAAAACTACCCGACGAGGCAGTACCGTTCACGTTGATAAATTCCGGTACGCCGTTGATGCTGTTATAAAGTATGGCGGTGACAATTTCTCCAGAAGCATCTTTGAGCCCTGCTTGAATGTCTCCGTTGGTGTCCATAATAATATTGCCCGCGCTGTCTGTGCCACCGATGGAGACATTGCCAACGCCATTGCCGACAGGGTTGACAACAATGCCGCTGATGACGCCATTTTCCGAGAGCTGATCCGGGATGCTGGCTGCGACACTCAGGTTGTTAACATCGG
>CAZRYI010000153.1:0-5526 GCA_964604255.1 uncultured Nitrospirota bacterium | reverse complement strand
TTTCCAGGGGCGCAGAGCCAGACAGTCGGCGGCAATGTACAAACCACCATCGAACGGAAAGACGTTGGCATCATTCTCCGTCTCACACCGGACGTATTAGATGACGAGCGTGTGCAGCTTGATGTCTACCAGGAAATTTCATCCGTCGTAGAAACAGCCATCACTGCGGGCGCAACAGACCTTGGGCCCACAACCAATAAACGCTCGGCCAGTACAACCATCGTGGCCAAAAGCGGGCAAACCATTGTGATCGGAGGTCTCATTAAGGACAACATTATCTCAGTGGATCGCAAGGTACCTTTTCTGGGTGATATTCCAATCATTGGGTGGTTGTTTCGCTTTAAATCCGACCGGATTGAAAAAACGAATCTCATGGTTTTCCTTACCCCGCATATCATCCTGGATGATGAAAAACTGGAGGCCATTCGATTGGAAAAAGCCGCAACAATGTCCGGCCTGATTACCGAAGACAAGGGAGAGTTTTCGGATGCCTGGGGCGCACGATTCAAAGCAATGATTAACCTACCTGAAGCACAATGAATCCTTTGTTTGAAAAAGAGTTGAGGCCTTATCATTGACACAGAAGTCTGGAGAAAAGCGAGCGCTGCTGGGTGAGATTTTCATCGAAAAAGGCGTTTTAACACCCGATCAACTTTCAGAAGGATTGACACTTCAGCACAAAGAGGGCAGTCGCCTCGGTGAGGCCCTCATTCATTTAAAATACCTCAAAGAAGACACCCTCTTAAAAGGTCTTTGTGTTCAATGGCATCTGCCCTACCTTCAAAAGCTAGACCTCGACGAAATTGATCCCACACTGACAAAAGAGATTCCCCTCTCTTTTGCAAAACGCCACCTTTTTCTCCCGCTCAAACGCATCGGTGAAACCATTCATTGTGCGACCTCTAAACCCGTCAACTTTGCTGCTTTGGATGATTTCCGACTTCTCTTGAAATCCCCCATTGAACTTGTCGTGGTGCCAGCTACGGAAATCATGCAGCACCTCAATCAAATCTACGAAATGGCGACGGATAGTCCTGAAGAAGCCATCTCTGATTTTTCGGGCACCAGTTTGAGCGAGTTAGCGGAGGAGTTGGCGGAACCGGAAGATCTGCTCGACACCGATGACGAAGCTCCCATGATTCAACTGGTCAATTCCATTTTTTTTCAGGCCGTGCAGCAACGGGCCTCGGACATCCACTTTGAACCTTTTGAGCGTGAGATTAAAATCCGTTTTCGGGTGGATGGGGTGCTCTACAATATTTTATCCCCGCCGAAGCGATTGCAATCCGCCCTGATTTCTCGTGTCAAAGTCATGGCAGGCATGAACATTGCGGAAAAAAGACTGCCTCAGGATGGCCGGATTTCCCTGCGCATCGGTGGACGAGAGATCGACATCCGGGTTTCTGATATCCCGATAGCACATGGCGAACGCCTGGTACTTCGCCTCTTGGAAAAGTCGGATCAATCCCTGAATTTGGATGAGATGGGCCTGTCTAA
This sequence comes from uncultured Nitrospirota bacterium, assembly GCA_964604255.1. GTDB lineage: Bacteria > Nitrospirota > Nitrospiria > SBBL01 > JAADHI01 > JAJDBU01. Next base: position 4,029 of record CAZRYI010000153.1, on the reverse strand, counting down.
AGCCCATCTGGCTTCAATGAACAAACTGATCAAACTCGCACATGGCATCGTTCTTGTGACTGGGCCAACTGGCAGTGGCAAGACCACGACACTCTATTCGGCCTTGAGTCGGATCAATTCCCCCGATAAAAACATTCTGACGATTGAAGATCCCATTGAATATCAGTTGAACGGCATTGGTCAGATTCAGGTCAACACAAAAATCGATCTTACTTTCGCCAGTGGTCTGCGCTCCATCCTGCGGCAGGACCCCGATGTGATCATGATCGGGGAAATCCGGGATGTTGAAACCGCCAGCATCGCCATTCACGCCTCGTTGACAGGCCATCTGGTTTTTTCGACTTTGCACACCAATGACGCCGCCGGAGCCGTCACACGTTTGCTCGACATGGGCATCGAACCCTTCCTGGTTTCCTCCTCAGTTGTTGCAGTCGTTGCCCAGCGCCTTGTGCGAAAAATCTGTTCCGAATGCCGAACAAACTATCGACCCACAGCGGAAGAATGCCAGAAACTCGGCTTGAATCCGAAAGAGCCTTATTCTTTTTTCAAAGGCAGCGGATGCACACATTGCCTAAAAACAGGGTTTAAAGGCCGCTTCGGCATCCATGAAATCCTGCTCTTAGATGACGAATTGAGAGGCATGATTTTATCCAAGCTGGATTCAACACGAATCAAAGCCAAGGCCGTTTCAAAGGGCATGGTGACGCTTCGCGAAGACGGAGCCAGATGCGTCGTTGCAGGACTCACCACCACGGATGAAGTATTACGAGTCACTCAAGAAGAGTAGTTCAGTTTACAGTTGGCGGGTAAAATCGTAAACCGTGAACTTTTACAAATAACTGGTTTTATTATGTCTGTTTTTGCTTACAAAGGATTGAATCTTCGGGGGAAAAGTACTGCCGGGGTGATTGATGCCGACAATGCTCGGCAGGCCAGGGCCAAACTGCGGCAGGACGGTATTTTTCCGACCGAGCTGAAATCGGAAAAAGAGCGGGCGACAGGTTTGTCTCAGCCAGTCACCTTGTTTGCTCCAAAGGTCAAACTTTCAGAAACAGCGCTGATGACCCGGCAGTTATCCACCTTGCTCGGTGCGGGTCTTTCCATTATGGAGTCACTTGCAGCCCTGATTGAACAGACAGAAAATGACGCCTCAAAGCAGGTTTGGGTGAATGTGCGTGAGCAGGTGAAAGAAGGGTCTGCATTTGCCGATGCCCTGGGCAAACATCCGAAAGTCTTCTCCACCCTTTATTGCCAAATGGTTCGGGCGGGAGAAGCCAGTGGCACCCTTGATAAAATTTTGGGCCGACTGGCCGATTATCTTGAAAACCAGCTGCGTCTGCGTGGCAAAATTTTCTCCGCAATGACCTATCCCATTTTAATGATGGTTGTCAGTGTCTTGATCCTGCTCTTTTTAATCGCCTATGTTGTGCCAAAAGTCACGTCCATTTTTGCTGATTTGGATCAGGCGCTTCCTCTGCCGACGGTTATTTTACTGAGCATCAGTCAGTTCATACAGGATTATGGATTCCTGCTGCTCATCGTGATTGGCCTGGGACTTTTTTTCCTCAAGCGGCATATTGATACCCCGAAAGGGCGGGAGCAGTATGATCGCCTTTCTTTAAAAGCCCCTATCTTTGGGCGGCTCACCAAAATGGTCGCGATTTCCCGCTTTACCAAAACCCTCGCCACCCTCCTGGTCAGTGGTGTGCAGCTTTTAAATGCCCTCGAAATTGTTGAAAAGATTGTCGGTAATAAGGTCTTGGAAAATACTATTCGGGAGGCACGCGGTAATATTCGAGAGGGAGAAAGCATTGCTGACCCGCTCAAACGCAGCGGCCTTTTTCCGCCCCTTGTGACCCATATGATTGCAATTGGGGAAAAGAGCGGCGAGTTGGAAGCGATGCTTCAAAAAGTATCGGAGGCTTATGACAATGAGGTGGATACTGTCGTGAGTGGCATGACCGCCCTGCTTGGCCCGATCATGATATTGGGTATGGGTTTTGCTATTTTATTCATTGTTTTGGCGATTCTTCTCCCGATTTTTGAAGTGAGCCAGATGGTGGGATAATGGCAAAGGCAGTTCAGGGTTCACAGTTTCTAGTTTGCAGTTAATACATTAAGGATGTTTATGAAAAAGACAAAGAAAGAAAATAAGCGGCATCTGAATGAAGACGGCTTTACTTTGATCGAAATCATGGTGGTTGTGACAATTTTAGCCATCCTGATTGCCCTCGTCGCCCCGAAAATGGTTGGACGGACGGATCAGGCCAGACGGGTTTCGACGAAGGTTCAGATTAAAAATATTGAAGGGGCACTTCAGCTCTATAAGCTCGACACTGGGATCTACCCCAGCACTGAGCAAGGATTAGATGCACTTGCGGAGCTGCCGAACATTGGTGAAATTCCGAAAAACTGGCGCAAGGGTGGCTACTTGCCGAAGGTGCCGGAAGATGCCTGGGGAAACCGTTTCATCTATGTAAGTCCGGGTACACAGGGTGACTATGATCTCGTTTCTTACGGGGCGGATAATGAGGCCGGAGGTGACGACGATGATGCCGACCTCGAAAGCTGGAATCTCAACTAAGCGGGCCGGATCAAGAGAGGCCGGATTTACCCTGCTTGAGTTGATGCTGGTCATCGTCATCCTGGGCATTACCGCCGCCATGGTTTTTCCTAAGCTCTCCGCATTTGGTGCAGGAGATCTGAAACGAACCATTCGTCATCTATCAGGGGTGATTGAACATCTGGCTCAGGAGTCTTCGTCAACACAGCAGATTTACCGCCTCCACTATGATCTTGAAGAAGGTGCCTATTGGGCCGAGATGCTCCAGGCCAACCTGGAATATGCCCCAATCAATGATCCGCTCGTCAAACGTCGCAAACTACCGGAAGGCATTGTTTTTTTAGATGTGATCACACCACGGCATGGCAAAATTGAATCGGGAAAAGCCTATACGGAGTTATATCCCATGGGAGTCGAAAAGAGCACCATCCACTTAAAAAAAGAAGATCGTGTCTGGACACTGCTCATCAACCCTTTAACGGGGCGGGTGAAGGTTGTTGATCGCTATGTGGAATAAAAATGGTTTTACCCTACTTGAAATTATGGTGGCGCTGGCGGTTATTTCGATTTCGCTGGTGGTTTTGCTCGGACTCAGAAATCGGGATCTCGTGCTCGCAGCCACTGCGCGTGACATGACACAGGCAACCCTCCTGGCACGCCAGAAAATCACAGAAATCCAATTGATTGGGTTTCCAGACCTAGGCGAAAAAAAAGGCGATTTTGGAGAAGAGGCCCCTAATTTCCGCTGGCGACAGGAAGTCGTACAAACCCCTTTCGACTCCGTACGGGAACTGTTGCTGGAGGTCAGCTGGGGCATCAATGAAGACAAGGAAAAAGAGAAAGACGGCCAGGTTCGTTTTACGAGCTATCTCTTCAATTAAGGGTAGAAATGCAGTTGATGTTTCACAGTTCACAGTTCACGGTTCAAAAAAGTCCGCTTGTTTTTAAAACCCGTCGACTGTCAACCGGCAACCGTCAGCCGCACTTAAACGGTTTTACGCTGCTGGAAGTCATGATCTCCCTTGGGATTTTATCCGTGATCTTCACCTTGCTCTATGGCACTTTTAATGCGGTACATCGTGGCGGGCAAGAGATGGAAGCGGAAGCCGATATGTATCGATTACTTCGTCTGGGCAGCTACCACATGAGCAACAACCTGAGCATGATCTATGTAGATCCCACGCCAAATGGGACCACGCCTCTTTTACAGGGAATAAACAGTGAACGCCTGGTTGGAGATGATAGTTATGCAAACGATTCTCTGCAATTTGTCTCTGTTTCCCACGGGCGAACCCCGAACGCACCCGAATCGGAGCGGGCGACTGTTCGGTATGTGCTGAAAGGCAATATTCTGATGCAGGAAATGTTACTTTCAAACGGCAGAATCTTAAATCATGAAATCGGCGGCCCGATTGAAGGTCTTAATTTTCGATATTTTGATGCGATCAAAAAACAGTGGGTGGAGC
>CAZRYI010000152.1:0-5600 GCA_964604255.1 uncultured Nitrospirota bacterium | reverse complement strand
CGAGGACTTATGGATTTTAATTTCACTGAAGAGCAGGCCATGCTTCGGGACATGGTTCGGAAATTCGTTGATAAAGAAGTTAAACCGGTCGCCCAACAAATCGACAAGGAACACAATGTTGATCTCATCAAGGAGATTCTAAAAAAAGGGGCAGGACTGGGATTACTGGGAATTCCCTTCCCGGAAGCTTATGGCGGCTCGGGCATGGGTGAACTGGGTTACTGCGTGCTGCTTGAGGAACTTTCTCGTGGCTGTGCTTCAACCAGTGTCACAGTTGGTGCGCACATTGGTTTAGCTGGCACCTCCATCCTCCTGGGGGGTAGTGAAGAGCAGAAAAAGAAATTTCTCACCCCCCTGGCCCAGGGTGAAAAGCTGGGAGCCTATGCTTTAACTGAACCGGGCGCCGGTTCGGATGCGGCCAACATTCAGCTCTCGGCAAAAGAAGATGGTGATGATTATATTCTTAACGGCACCAAACTCTGGATTACAAATGGCGACATTGCCGATATTATTGTGGTCTATGCGGTCACCAATCCAGAATTAAGAGCCAAAGGCGGCATCACGGCTTTTATTGTTGAGGCCGACAGCCCCGGCTTTTCTGCCAATCGTATTGAAGATAAAATGGGCCTGCGAGGTTCTGCGACGGCTGAACTGGTCTTTCAGGATGTCCGCGTACCCAAAAAAAATCTACTGGGACAGCTTGGCATGGGTTTTGTGATTGCCATGCAGACACTGGATGAGTCCCGACTTTCTCTGGCGGCTGCAACCATTGGTGCAGCAAAAGAAGTCATTGATATGTCAGTTAATTTTGCAACAAAACGCAACGCCTTCAATCGGCCCATTGCCCAATTTCAAGCCATTCAATTTATGATTGCCGAAATGACAACAGAAGTTTACCAAATGGAATCCATCGTTTACCGTACCGCCTGGATGTATGATCAAGGAAATAAAATTCCAAGAGAAAGTGCAATCTGTAAACTCTTCTGTTCTGAAGCCCTGGATCGCATCGTTGACAAGGGCGTTCAAATCCACGGCGGCAATGGTTTTATGGGAGAACATCCCATTGAACGCTTCTATCGTGATTCAAGAGTCAATCGGATTTTTGAAGGCACGAGTGAGATCCAAAAAATAGTCATTGCTGAAGATGTCTTGAAAAAGGGGACCTACTAAAGATGAAAATTGCGGTTTGCATCAAACAGGTGCCTGCGACGGAATCCAAAATCAAACCTGCAACGGATGGAAAAGGCATTGATACCACCGGTCTCTCCTATGTGGTCAATCCCTACGATGAATTTGGTGTGGAAGAAGCACTTAAAATCAAAGAACAAGTCGGTGAAGGTGAGGTTACTGTCATTTCTATCGGGCCCGATAAAACCGTCGAAGCCTTGCGCACCTGCCTTGCCGTCGGAGCCGATCAGGCAATTCATATTAAAGATGATCTAATATCAGGGGGCGATGCTTACACAACAGCGCTGGTTTTGTCAGCCGCTCTCAACAAAGGAAATTACGACATCATCTTTTTTGGACGACAGGCCATTGATGATGACAGCGGCGCCGTCGGCATCCACGTGGCCGAATTGATGGGCCTGCCGCATGTGGCCGGTATCAATAAATTTGAGTTGAATGCCGAAGCACGAACCGTCATTGCCAATCGGCAGATTGAAGGCGCTGCAGAGATTGTCGAAACAAGCCTGCCCGCAATCTTTACCTGCCAAAAAGAACTTAATGAACCGCGTTATGCCTCTCTTCCCGGCATCATGAAAGCAAGACAGAAACCGATGACGGTTTACAGTCTGGCCGACCTTGAACTGAAACCTGAAACCTGCGGTATAGAAGCGGCAAAAGTAGGCATCGAAACCTTTGCATCGCCGCCGGTACGCGAAGCGGGGAAAAAAATTGAAGGAGATGTGCCACAGGCCGTCACAGAGTTGATTCGTCTGCTTCGCGAAGAAGCAAAGATATTTTAAAAGAATAAATAAGGAGAAAACATGGCCGATATTCTGGTCTATGCGGAACAACTGAAGGGAAAGGTCAAACATGTTGCACTCGAAGCACTGGGTGCTGCTTTAACATTGGCAAAGGATGGAGATCAGATCGCCGCTGTTCTGATCGGAGAGGGCCTTGCTTCGCAAGCAGAAGTCCTCACAGCCAGTGGTGCGCAAAAAGTCTATCTGGCGGAAAACCCTGAGCTAAAGCTTTATTCATCCGAAGCCTACGCGGACATTGTTGCCGATGTCGCAAAAAAAATGAATGCCTCTGTCATTTTAATGGGTGCCACGGCGATGGGAAAAGACCTCGGCCCGAAGCTTGCGGCAAAGCTGGCCTCTGCTTTTGTCGGCGATTGCATCGGACTTGCGCGGCAAGAAGATGGCTGCCTTGTCGCCACACGACCAATGTACGCCGGAAAGATCATTTCGACAGTGGTCAGTCGTCATGCTGAATTTCAAGTCGCCACACTCAGACCCAATGTTTTTTCAGCCAATGCACCTGACACCTCGGCAACAAAACCCCTTATTGAAAATGTCTCGATCAGCACTGATTTTTCGTCGCTCAAAGCAAAGATCAAAGAGGTTGTTGCTGCGGTGGCTTCGAAGGTTGAACTCACTGAAGCACAAATCATTGTCTCTGGAGGGCGAGGTTTAAAAGGGCCTGAAAATTTCAAACTCATTGAAGATTGCGCCGAAGTACTTGGGGCTGCCGTCGGCGCATCTCGCGCCGCAGTCGATGCCGGATGGAAACCGCACAGCTACCAAGTCGGCTTGACGGGCAAAACAGTCTCTCCGCTGCTCTACATTGCCTGTGGTATCTCAGGTGCGATCCAACATCAGGCAGGAATGTCTTCCGCAAAATACATTGTCGCAATCAACACCGATGCCAATGCACCCATCTTTAAAATCGCCAATTACGGCATTGTCGGTGATCTATTCCAAGTACTACCGATATTGACCGAAGAAATCAAAAAAGTTCGGGAAGCCTTAACGTAGGGGCGGGCCTTGTGCCTGCCCTGCTTTGCCGTGTACATGTTCCCAGGGCAGGCACAAGGCCTGCCCCTACGAAAAACCTTGGAGAACCTATTTGTCTGATAAATTTGATGTCATTGTTGTCGGGGCCGGGCCATCGGGTTCGGCAGCCGCGCTGACCTTGGCCCGTGAGGGACTTTCGGTTGTTGTTTTTGAACGGGGAGAATTTCCGGGCGCAAAAAACATGTTCGGCGGTGTGCTCTATACACCCATCCTCAACCGTCTGGTTCCAAATTTCTGGGAAGATGCACCTCTGGAACGCCAAATTGTGAAACGGCGCTTCGCACTGCTTTCAAAACAATCGGAAGCGGCCTTTGAATTTCGATGTGAAGATTACAACACTGCCCCGCCCTACAACCACAGCTTCTCCGCGCTTCGAGCGCGCTTTGACCCTTGGTTAGCCAAAAAAGCAGAAGAGGCCGGTGCACTGATTATTCCTGAAACCGTTGTAGATGACTTGCTTTGGCGAGAAGGTCGGGTTGTTGGGGTTAAAGCACGACGAGAAGGCGGGGAAATTGAAGCCGACGTGGTCATTGCTGCCGACGGGGTGAATTCTTTTCTGGCAAAAAAGGCGGGATTGAGAAAAAACTTCAAATGGAATGTCTTAGCTGTTGCAGCAAAAGAGGTGATCGGTCTGCCGCGCGAAGTCATCGAAGACCGTTTTGGCCTTGAGGGCAATGAAGGCGTCGCTATGGAGTTCTTTGGTGATTCGGTTGCCGGAATGGTTGGGGGCGGTTTTATCTACACCAATAAAGACACCCTTTCCCTGGGCATTGCCTGTTCCATTGACGCTTACATCGGAAAAAAAATTGTTCCAAATGATCTACTGGAACGCTTTAAGTCGCATCCTTCCATCCGCCGCCTCATCCGAAAAGGTGAAACCCTCGAATATTCTGGTCATATGATTCCAGAGGGAGGACACAAGCAGGTGCCGGAGGTGGTCACTGACGGCCTACTGCTCGTGGGAGATGCCGCCCATCTGGTGAATGCTTCGCTTTATCATGAAGGGACGAATCTTGCGATGGCCTCCGGCCTCTTTGCCGCCGAGGCGATTATTGAGGCAAAAAATCGGGGGGATTTTTCTAAAGAAAGTCTTTCAAGCTACCATAAAAAACTCAGCAACAGCTTTGTTTTTAAAGACCTGAATAAATATCGCGACGTTGAGGCCTGGGCACATGCTAACCCGAAGTTTTTCACCGAATATCCTGATCTTTGTCTGGATCTCATCAAGGACTATTTTACAATCTCAGAAAAACCCAAAGCTGAAATCCAGGATGCGATCTACAAGAAATTCCGCAAAAAGCTTTCCCCCTTGCGTGCCTTGGTTGAATTAAACAAGGTCAGGAAAGCGCTTTTCTCAAGTCATTAAGAGTGTGCCTACCAGAAATCTCCGCACTCAAAGCATCGCCACTTACTTCGCGATGTAATAACGATTGCAGTCATTCTTTAATAAACCAAACTGTTCCTTGAGATGACAGAATCCGGTAATCAACTCGTCTCTCTGGTCTTGTTTCGTCTGATCAAGAATTTCATCCACCAGCTTCAAAAGACCCCGAATCCATGCCGGATTCAGTTGCAGGTTAAACTCCAAAATACCGATTTCACGAATAATTTCATCCAGCTTTATCGTGGCCGGTTTTTTTGAAACATCAATGCTCTGCAATCTTTTGTAAAGCCTCTTTCTGTACGATGCCGGGCAGTTGCTCCAGTCGTTAATTTTTTTCAGGAGCGTCAATTTACTTTCCTGAAGCGCTTTCAGTAGATTCATTTCATGGCTGCTATTGTTATGAGTCTTTTTTGTTTGATCCCCCAAAAGCGAGGAGAGGTCTTCAAAATTGTAAGAGACGCCCCTGACTACTTGAACCGAATTATTCGCTTTCATTTCTTTTCTCCTTATCCTGAAATAATCCCTAGTATTATCCTGTTTCATTAGATAATATCCTGCTTAAAGCAAGGACTGTACCCAGTTATTCCAGGTTTAAAGAGTGGCTAAAATGCCTTTAATCACTTTGAATTCCGAAAATGCTTCCTGTTTCCGGAATTCACTTCCAGAAAGGCGAAATACCCCCTATGCACGTCGTTGATGTCGCTTGACAGCCCATAGGCGATTCGCTACCATCCGCTCAGGAAATTTAATGAAAATTATTGTTGCTTCAGACCACGCTGGTTTTGAGTTCAAAAACCACATTCTCCGTTATCTTTCTGATAACAAAGTTGAAACCCTTGATCTCGGAACAGAGAATAATCATTCTGTCGATTATCCAGACTATGCCAGTAAAGTGGCTCAACTCATTTCAGCCGGTGAGGTTGATCAAGGGATCTTAATCTGTGGTACCGGCATCGGCATGTCGATTGTGGCCAACAAATTTAGAGGTGTTCGTGCGGCACTGTGTCATAATCTCGAAACAGCAGAAGCCAGCCGACGACACAATGATGCCAATATTCTTGTTCTAGGGGGTCGGGTGCTGACAGAAACGACCGCCCTTTCCATCGTTAAAACCTGGATCAATACGCCATTTGATGGTGGACGGCATCAAAATCGTGTCGATAAAATCCATGCCATTGAAAAAAAACAAAGTG
>CAZRYI010000151.1:0-5605 GCA_964604255.1 uncultured Nitrospirota bacterium | reverse complement strand
CTAGTGAAACCCTTTAAAAAACCGAAGGCCGATGCAAATCACTACACTCCTTCCGTCACCTTGATGATATCGGCCTATAACGAAGAGAAGGTGATTGAAAGCAAAATCAAGAACTCTCTCGATTTGGATTATCCGAGCGAAAAATTGCGGATTCTTGTTGTTTCCGACGGCTCGACTGATGAAACCGAGGTGATTTGTAATGCCTATGCAAACCGGGGAATTACATTGTGGTCTTACCACCCTCGACGTGGAAAAATTTCTATCATCAACCGCGCCATGCAACGCATTGAAGACGAAATTGTGGTGCTCTCAGATGCCAATGTCTTGTATGAGGCCGATGCGATTAAACTGCTTGTAAAACATTTTACAAATCCGACTGTTGGCGCTGTCAGTGGCAAGGTCTCGGTGGTGAATGCCCCCAGCCGAATCGGATTTATGGAGTTGATCTACCAAAAATACGAAAACTACATTAAAGAACAAGAAACACTCATCGGCTCCATCACGGGTGTGGATGGGGCGATGTATGCAATCAGGCAGCAGGATTACGACGAAGTCCCCGAAAATGTCATCCTGGATGATTTAGTGATTTCGATGAATATTGCCCGCCGTGGCAAAAGAATCCTTTTTGAACCTGCGGCCAAAGGGATTGAGCCTGCTGCGGTAACGGTCAAAGAAGGCTTCGGTGCGAGAGTTCGAGTGATTGCCGGAGCGATTCAAGCCATGAAACAGCGCTCGGCATTTCCCCTTTTTTCTCAGCCCTTTCTCGTTTATAAATTTATTTCTCATAAAATTTTGCGTTGGCTCATGCCTTTATTGTTGATTGCACTTTTTATTTTGAACTTCATGTTGATGGAGCAAAGTCTCTATCTCGTTCTATTTGTGACACAACTCGCTTTCTATACCCTGGCTCTGATTGGATGGATCACCAAACAATCTCTTTTTGTTTTTTCCGTTCCCTTTTATTTTTGCATGCAAAATGTGGCGGCGATGGTCGGCATTTGGCGAGGTTTGACCGATACGCAGTCTGTCATGTGGGACAAAGCCGAACGCTATGTTGCAGAAAATGATGGCGTTAGTCTTGATGAGCGATGAGCTTTCCTATCACTGAAACATTTCCCGCGCTATAACAAATAGTCGTAAAAATGACAATCACCGAAAATTTTTCCACACAAGCAAGAGGCAAAGTCCTCGTTCTGGGCAGAGACAACCGAAGTTGTTTGTCGGTGGTTCGTTCGCTCGGACGCCAAAAGATCGAAGTACATCTTGGCTGGTCTTTTCCAGGTGATGTGGTTCAGCACTCAAAGTATGTCCGTAAAATACATGAAATTCCTCCCTATCAGTCTGACAACGACGCCTGGAAAGAAACCCTCCTTTCCATTTTAAAATCTGAAAAATATGACCTTGTGATCCCCTGCAGTGACCCGACGACATTACCGCTTCAGCATCATCGTGCCGATTTTGAGGTCTTGTCAAAAATATACCTTTTGAGTGATGTTGTTTTCGAGGTTGCCGTTGATAAAGCAAAGCTCTATGAACTGGCAGCCACCCTGGATATCAGCATTCCCGGCAACGAGACCTTTTCGTCTGAGAAACAGATTGATGGTTTAGTGGATCGCCTGGGTTTGCCCATGATTTTAAAACCTATTTCTTCTTTCAAAATGGCAAACCTCCGTCGAAAAAATCATGTGAGGCGCGCCGATAGTGAAGCAGAGCTCAGACACCTTGTTCAGCAAATGTTACGAAGCGGTGAGGTTCAGGCCCAGTCTTATTTTACGGGAAAGGGTGTGGGCGTAGAGATCCTGGCTTCCGAAGGGGAAATTTTGTTGTCTTTTCAGCATGAACGGGTTCACGAACCCATTGGTGGGGGAGGCAGTTCTTATCGAAAGAGTGTGCCACTCACTTCCGAACTCCTGAATGCGACAGAAAAATTGATGAAGGCACTGCGGTATACGGGAGTGGCCATGGTGGAATTTATGGTCAATGACAAAACTGGCGCGTGGATTCTGGTCGAAATCAACGGTCGCTTCTGGGGTTCGCTTCCCTTAGCACTGGCGAGCGGGGTGGATTTTCCCTATGCGCTCTATCAACTATTGGTAGAAAAAAAGAAGACTTACAACAAAAATTACCGTCATCCCATTTTCTGCCGGAACACTTCAAAAGATTTCCAGTGGTTGATTGATCAAGTCCGCGCCAAGCCCTCCTTACGTAAACATGCGAGCTTTCCACTGCTTGCTTATTTTGCAGGAGCTTTACACCTACTGAGAATGCAAGAGCGTAACGACACACTGGTTTGGGATGACCCTAAACCCGGCATACTTGAAGTGAAGCAGTTGATCGGCAGTTATACGGGAAGGTTCTCAAATAAAATACAGATGGGCTTTTTGTCCCGACCGGGCAATCGTCGTCGCTATGCGCAGAGAGCACGTCGGGCTGTGCAAAGAGCCAGGCATGTCCTCTTTATTTGCAAGGGCAATATCTGTAGAAGCCCTTTTGCCGAATATTATGCAAAAAGGGTTTTTCCGTCATCCATTGAAATACGTTCCTGTGGCTATTTCCCCATTCAAAATAGAATGAGTCCTGAGGATGCCATTACGGCCTCCAAAACTTTTGGCATCGACTTGAGTGCACATCGCTCCAGGCTGATCACCGAAAGGCTCTTGCGGCAGGCCGATGTGGCTTTTATTTTTGATGAAGAAAATAAAAAAATCCTTGCAGAGCGTTTTTCTTTTGCCAGCGATAAAATTTATTTTTTAGGGGCCCTTTCCCCTGAAAAAAGCATCATCATTAAAGACCCCTACGGTGGTGGCCTTGAGGGATTTAAATTAAACTACCAATCCGTCATGTTGGCGCTTGATACCTTTTTTAAAGACCCCGCCAGTACGCACTGAACAGCTTCTGAGAGATTGTTGTGGAGTATTTGCAATGAAAAGTCTAAAAAGTAAGATCGCCCTGGTAGTCAAAATTCTCTCGTATCAAAGTGGTGTTGATGCAATGAAACGTCGTTTGATGCCCTCTGGAATTCCGGTCATTGTGCGCTATCATTCCGTTTGTTCTGATAGCAACTTAATCAGCGCTGGCATCCGCATCACACCTGAAGCCTTTAGCGAGCAGGTATCTTATTTTGCAAAGTATTTCCATGTGACAACAATGAACCAGCTGATTAAGCAGATTCAAAACCGGGAAAGCTTCCAAAAAAATACGCTTGTGCTAACATTTGATGATGGTTATACCGACAATCTCGGGGCCGCAAAGGTGCTCAAGGAATACGGTCTCACCGGTCTTTTTTATATTACGGCAGGGTGTATTGAAAGTGAGGAAGCGTTTTGGGTGGCCGAAGTACGGCATTTAATTGAAAATACAAATAAAAAAGAGATGACCCTGGCGCTTCCAGATGGAGACTGCTCTATTGCGCTGTCCAATGCCAGCGAACGGGAAGCGGCCATCAAAAAAATGACCCGCTTGTTTAAATCGGTCACCATTGAAACGAGAGAGTCTATCCGAAATGCTTTCCGACTTGAGCTGAAGGATACCCCGCCTTTTCCAAGAGATTTGATGTTGAATTGGTCTCAACTCAGAGAAATGGTGCAGATGGGTATGGAAATTGGAGGACATACGATGACACATCCCAACCTGCCCAGCGCCACAAAAGATGAAGCGCAAGCAGAAATCAGGGGATGCAAAGCACTCTTGGAAGCGCAACTTAAAACCGAAGTCAATCATTTCGCTTATCCGAATGGCGGGAGTGTCGCTCATTTTGATGATAAAGCCAAGGCCTTGTTGCGGGAAACTGGTTTTCAATCTGCAACAACCTCAAAAGCCGGGAAACCTAGTTTTGAGAGCGACCTGTTTGAACTACGCCGAATGCGTGCCACCGAAAATCTTTCAGAGATGCTCTGGGAGTTTTAGAGTAGGAAATGTCAGGTAAGATGATCATTCAAGACTCAAAGGTTTATTAATGTCTCCTACCGCAATCGCATGGCTCATCGCCTATGGGACTGGCGCCGTGATGTCTTTTGTCCATCCCATATACGGTTTGCTTGCCTATTTTTTTACGTATTATCAGCTCCCGAAACTACGGTGGTGGGGTAAAAAGACTCTGCCTAACCTGCGGTGGTCGATGATGATTTCCCTGGTGCTGATGGCTAGTTATGCTCTGAAACAACGGCGACTGCCTGCCTTGAGGATCAAAAAACATCCTCAAACAAAATGGCTGGTGCTTCTGATTGTTAATGCTGTTTTTGTCTCCACCTTCTTCGGGGTTTGGCCGGAAAAAACCTGGGAAAATACCGTCGAAATGATAAAATACGGGGTGTTGTACTTTCTTATTATCGGAACAGTTCGTACAAAAGAACATTTCCTTTATACCTTTTATATTCATATTTTTGGTATTTTTACCTGGGGTTGGGCTGCTTTTCACAATCCGAAAAGAAAAGCCGGGCGTCTATTTGGTATTGGGGGTGCTGACTCTCTCAACGACAATTCGACCTCCTCCATCTTGGTGGCCATTATGCCTTTTATTGCCTCAACTTTTTTGTCTGGATCAAAATGGGTCAAATTGGCATCCGGTGGCGCAGCCGCTTTTGCTTTAAATGCCTTTATTCTCTGCAACAGTCGCGGTGGCATGATGGCTTTGGCCGTGGAAGGTTTAATGGCCCTAAAAATTTCAAAAGGGCAGATGCGTAAAAATGTTTTGTTCATGATGGTTGCTGGCATTGCTCTGTTTTTTTTTCTGGTGGATCCCACGTTTATCGAACGTCAAAAAATCGGGGACGACTATGGGGCAGATACCTCTGCAACAGGCCGTCTTGATTCATGGAAAGGTGCGCTCGACCTTGTTCAGGACTACCCTTTTGGTGTTGGAGGAGGGGGGTTCAAGTATTTAAGTCCTATTTACATTCCAGAAATTGTCGAAAACCATGGCGGAAAACCCCGAAATGTCCATAGCACTTATTTCCTCGTGTTGTCCGATTATGGCATACAAGGGTTCATTTTTTTTATGGGTTTTATTCTGAGTACCTTTTACCAGTTGCATGATATTAGAAAAAATGCACCCGATACGGAAGAAGGCCGAAAAATATGGCTACAGAGTTTAGCCATTACTTTGGGATATATCGGTGTCTTGACCGCGGGAGTCTTTACCTCCAGGTTGATGGCCGAAGTGGTCTATTGGCTACCGGCCTTTTCAGCAGCGCTCAAAAACCTTCAAGTGATTGAATCAGAACAAACGACGGAGCTTAGCGCTGCGTGAGTAAAAAACAGGTCATGATCATTAGCCCCAGCATTCCTCCATATGCCGGTTCCGGCGTCTACCGAAATATTCGTTTTATCCGTCATCTGGATCGACTGGCTTGGGATGTCTCCGTTTTAAGCATTCGGGAAAATTGCATCAGGGAGAACCTGCCGCGTGATTTGGCGCTTTTGCAAAAAATTCCAGACACCGTTCACATTGAACGTGCTCATGCAACGCGTTTACTTGAGGCCCTTCTGCGTTTTAGAAATGGATCCGGAAAAACATCGAAGCGACAACAAGAGACAGCAAAAATACACACTGAAGAAAAAATAAAATTGCCGGAGCAAAGCTCCTCCTTCCAAGCCTTGAAAGACT